>DASXQC010000301.1:0-5391 GCA_036493235.1 Reyranella sp. | reverse complement strand
TGTCTATCGACCGGCGCTCGAGGCCGCGATCCACAAGCAGGGCCTGTCGAGCTTCGACTACGTCACCACCGATCCGACGCCGGCCGACAAGCGGGTGTCGCTCGGCGGCACCGCGCCCGGCATCGCCCGCAACACCTTCGGCCTGCGCGGTGCGGTTTCGTACCTGATCGAGACGCGCGGCGTTGGCATCGGCCTGGAGAGCTATCAGCGCCGCGTCTCGACGCACTACCTGCTGGCCCGGGCGGTGCTCGAGGTGAGCGCGGCGGATCCCGCGGCGTTGATGAAACGGCTCGCGGCGGCGCGCGCCGGCGTTGCCGCCGACCGCTCCGATCTCATCGTCTCGCACGAGGAAGGCGAGCGTGAGGTCGACCTGCCGCTGATCAATGCCGAGAGCGGCGTGCTCATGCCGACGACGGTGCGCATGATCGACAGCCGCGACATCCGCCCGGTCGACGTGCGGCCGCGGCCGGCCGGTTATCTCGTGCTGCGCGCCGGCCCCGATGTCGCCGAGCGGCTCGGTCTCAACCAGGTCAACGTGCGCGAAGTAGCGACCGCCAGCCCCCAGGATGTCGAGGCCTACCGCGTCACCTGGACCGGCAGCCGCAAGCGGCGCGAGGCGATCAATCCTGACCAATCGGTGCGGGTGACGATCGAGAAGAAGACGATGGACGTGCCGGCCGGCACGCTGTTCGTGCCGATGGACCAGCCGGCGGCCGGCGTCGCCGCCGCGGCGCTCGAGCCCGATTCACCTGGCAGCTATGTCGGTGTCGGCGTGATCCCGATGGAAAGCAACGAGACCGAGGCGCCGGTCTACCGCCTGATGGACGCCTCCGCGTTGGTGCTGAAACCCTGAGCTCATTGGACCGCGCGCTTCCAGCGCGCTCATGAGCGGGCTGGAAGCCCGCGGTCCAATGATATCGCTTCGAGTAGTCCGACGCGAAAAAGCCACAATCCGGCTTGGGCAATGGATCGCAAAAATGAGCAGGTTTTTGGCCCTCGCAAGGCCAGGCCATTGCCCGTAATAGGTGGGTGACGCACGTGGATGGTAAACTCCTGGCTGCTTGGTTTTGCGCAACAGGAGTTCACTCATGTCGGACGAATCCTTCGTCGATCTTCGCCATGCCGACGGCCGTCGTTGATGCAGGCTGCGTTCGGCGGCAACGGGCGACAACACCGCTTTTCGACCGTTCAGGCTCCGTTTTCGACCGTTTATCGCGAGATGCGACGGCCGGAAAATGCCGTCGCATAAGGCTTTTGGCGTATCGACTCGCGAGAACGCCGTTTAGAAACGGCGAAAACGGTCGAAACGGACGACGTCTAGGTCATCATCGTCGTCATGTAGTGCTGGGCGATCTCGCCGGGTGTCGCCTGCCAGATGTTGCCGAACCGCTCGATTCGGCGCAGCGCCTCGTCGAGATATTTGATGCGATGCGCCATGCCCATCAGCCAGGGATGGATCGACAGGCTGAACACCTGGCCGCCTTCGTGGTGCAAGAGCTCGAAGGCGTCGCCGACAATGTCGGGATAGCGCGGCGTCGCGATGCGGCGCAGCCAGAGCTGCTGCACGTCGTCCCATTCCGGCTGGTTGGGCATCGACACGAATTTCTTGCCGACCTTCATCGGGTAGGGCTGGTCGTCGTTGGGCCAGTCGAGCACATAGTCGAAGCCGGCATCGGCGAGCAGCTTGGGCGTGCGCTGGCTTTCGCCGTATTCCTGGCCGAGCCAGCCCTTGGGTGTGACGCCGGCGGCCTTCTCGATCGCTGCGATCGAATTGGCGATCTCGGCCTTCTCCTCGGCCTCGCTCATCTTCGAGGAGATCATGCGGTTGCCCGAGGTGCCGTGGCCGATGAACTCGTACTTCCGCTTCTTGAACTGCTCGACAAGGAAGGGATAGCGCTCGGCCGCCATCGCGCTCACCGCGACGCCGGCGCGGATCTGATAGCGGTCGAGCACGTCGAGCACGCGGAAGATGCCGGTGCGATTGCCGTACTCGCGCTGCGTCCAGGTGCGGTAGTCGGGGCTGTAGTTGCCGAACTCGCCGACGAAACGGCTGTCCCTCACGGCATTCTCCGGCGGCTGCAGCTCGTAGTATTCGAGGGACAGGACGACGCAAAAAGCCACGCGCGCGGTTCTTGGCCAGGCGAGCTTGGGCCGCGTCGGGAATGGCGCATAGTCGTACCAGGGATTGTCCATTCCCGCCGTGAGCGGCGGCGGGTTCTTCGGAACCTTGGGGGCGGAGCTCATCTACGCCTCCTTCCCGAGATGCTGCTGGTAGGGCTTGAGGCCGTTTTCGACATACCAGTCGAGGATCTCCTCGGCGGTACAGATCCAGGCGTCCTTGTGCTTGCGGATGTAGGCCAGCGCCTTGTCGAGGTACTTCAGGCGGTGCGGCGCGCCCATCATGTAGGGGTGAAGCGCGATGCACATCACGCGGCCATTCTCGCTCCCTTCGCGATAGACCGTGTCGAAGTGGTCGACGATCATCTGCGCGAATTCCTCGGCCTCGACCGGCTGGCGGTAGATCATCGCGTCGTTGAGGTCCATCGAGTAGGGCACATGGATCAGCGGGCCGTGCTTGGTGGCGAGCGGCGTCGGCTGGTCGTCGTGATAGAAGTCGCAGAAGTAGTCGAGGCCCGCTTCCTTGACGATGTCGGGTGTGGCGAGCGTGTTGGATACCGCGGGCGAGAACCAGCCGCGCAGCTTGCGCCCCGTGAGGCGCAGGTGCGTGGCCTTGCTGTGCTCGATCACCTCGCGCTCCTCCTCGGGCGCATAGCCCCAGTGGTAGCGTGTATTGAAGTAGCCGTGGCTCATGTACTCCCAGCGCCGCGCCTCCATCGCCTCGAGGATCTCGGGATACATCTCGATCACCGACATCGACAGCGAGACCGTGCAGCGGATCGAGTGCTTGTCGAGCACCTCGAACATCCGCCACAGGCCGACCCGGTTGCCGTAGTCGCGCCCGCCATAGCCCAGCACGTCGGGATGCGGCATGCGCGGCCAGGGGTTGCGGACGCGCACCTCGGCCGGGACGTACTCGTAGTGCTCGATGTTGGGGCAGACCCAGACCGCGACGCGCGCGCCCTTGGGCCAGCTGAGCTTGGGTCGTTCTATGACGGGGGAATAGCCGAACCGGTAGGGGTCCATGCCTGATCCTTCTACTTTGGGGCCGGGAGTGCATCATGCAGTTGACGGGGACGCAACCTCGGGCATGTTTATCCGCATGGCGGATACCATCCGTTTCTCGCTCAATGGCCGGCCGGTCGATGTCGCCGGACTGTCACCGATGACGACGCTGCTCGACTGGCTGCGCGATCATCGCGGGCTGAGGGGCACCAAGGAGGGCTGTGCCGAGGGCGACTGCGGCGCGTGCACCGTCGTGCTGGAGCGTGCCGACGGCCGCCATGAGGCGATGAATTCCTGCATCGCCATGCTGGGGCAGATGGACGGCCAGTCGATCCGCACCGTCGAAGGCCTGCTCGGCACCGACGGCGCGCCGCACCCGGTGCAGCGCGTGTTCGCCGAGGCCGATGCCACGCAATGCGGCTTCTGCACGCCGGGCTTCGTGATGACCGCCTACGCCTTCGCCTCGGGTGGCGAGCCGCCGGAACTCGAGACCATCCACGACGCGCTGGCCGGCAATCTCTGCCGCTGTACCGGCTACCGGCCGATCGTCGATGCGATGAAGAAGGTGTCGGGAGTCGCAACCGAGCCTGCCGCACTGCCCGTGCCGCGCACGGCCACGCCTGCCTTCGACGGAACGTTCTTCGTGCCCCGTACGCTCGCCGATCTCGTGGCCCTGCGGGCCCAGCATCCCGACGCGCTGCTCCTGGCCGGCGGCACCGATCTCGGCCTGCTGGCCAGCCGCGCGCGCAAGCCGCCCAAGGCGGTGATCCATGTCGCGCATGTGCCCGAACTGAACGTCATCGACGCCGGCGAAAAGCATCTCACCTTCGGCGCCGCCGTCACCTACGCGCGGGCAATGCCGGTGCTGGTCGAGGCCTTCCCCGCGCTGCGCCCGTACATCGCGCGGCTCGGCTCGCGTCAGATTCGCACCCTGGGCACGATCGGAGGCAATCTCGGCAACGCCTCGCCCATCGGCGACATGCCGCCGGTTCTGCTGGCGCTGGAGACGACGGTGAAATTAGTCTCCCGGCGCGGCGTCCGCGAATTGCCGCTGGAGGAGTTCTTCGTCGGCTACCGCAAGACCGCGTTGACGCCCGACGAGGTGATCCAGAGCTTTACCGTTCCGCGCTTGAGGCAGGACGAGCACTTCTATTGCGACAAGGTCAGCAAGCGGCGTGACCAGGATATTTCGACGGTCGCCAGCGCCTATCGCGTTCGAATCAAGAATGGCCGTATGGAGGATGCGCGGCTCGCCTTCGGCGGCATGGCCGCGACGCCCAAGCGCGCCAGTCATGCCGAGGCAGCGCTGCTGAAGGACGGCTTCGATGCCGCGCGCGCCGCGTTGGCGCAGGACTTCCAGCCGCTCGACGACTGGCGCGGCACCGCTGCCTATCGCCTGCAGGTCGCGACCAACCTGCTGCGACGATTGGAGCTGCGTCTCACCGAGCCGCAGCGTCCGGTCGAAGTGGAGGCGTTGTGAAAGGCGGCGTCCATACTTCCCAGCGCCACGATTCGGCGCTGAAGCACGTCACCGGCCAGGCCGTCTATGTCGACGACATGCCCGAGCCGGCCGGCACGCTGCATGCTGCGCTGGTCCTGAGCCCGATTGCGCACGGCCGTCTCAAGAAGGTCGAGGTGCCGGACTCGCCGGGTGTCGTGGTCGTGCTCGACGCGAAGGACATTCCCGGCAAGAACGACGTTGCGCCCGTCGGCACGGACGAGCCGTTGTTTGCGACCGACAAGGTCCTCTACGCCGGGATGCCGTTGGCGATGGTAGTGGCGACGACCCTCGACGCGGCGCGCCACGCCGCCGACCGCGCGACCATCGAGATCGACGCCGAACCCGCGATCCTCGATATCGAATCGGCGCTCGCCGCCAAGGCCTATGTCCAGGCGCCGCAGACCTTGGTGCGCGGCGATCCCGATGCGGCCATGAAGTCCGCGCCGCACCGCCTCAGCGCCGAGTTCACGGTCGGCGGCCAGGAGCATTTCTATCTCGAAGGCCAGATCGCCTTCGCGCTGCCGGGCGAGGATGGCGACATCGTCGTGCACAGCTCGACCCAGCATCCGACCGAGGTCCAGCATATCTGCGCTCGGCTGCTGGGTTGCGACTTCAACCGCGTCACCGCGGTGGTGCGCCGGCTGGGCGGCGGCTTCGGCGGCAAGGAGAGCAACGCCTCGTGGGTCGCGGGCGCGGCGGCGCTGGCGGCTAACCACACCGGCAAGCCGGTGAAGCTCCGCCTGCCGCGCGAGGTCGACATGATCGCG
>DASXQC010000300.1:0-7424 GCA_036493235.1 Reyranella sp. | reverse complement strand
AGGATGCGCGCGCGCGGCGTCAGCCCGTTGGCCTTCGCGGCCGCTTCCGAGGCGATGATCATGGCGCAGGCGCCGTCGTTGATGCCCGACGAGTTGCCCGCCGTCACCGAGCCGCCCTCGCGGAACGCCGCCGACAGCTTGCTGAGCGTCTCCATCGTGGTGTCGCCGCGCGGATGCTCGTCCTTGTCGACGACGTACTCGGTCTTGCCCTTCTTGACCGTGACCGCGACGATTTCCTTGGTGAAGAACCCCCGGTCCTGCGCGGCCTTGCAACGGCGCTGGCTGCGATAGGCGAAGGCGTCCTGATCGGTGCGGCTGATCTGGTGCTCGGTGGCGACGTTCTCCGCCGTCTGGCCCATCGGATCGATGCCGTAGGCGGCCTTCATCTTCGGGTTCACGAAGCGCCAGCCCAGGACCGTGTCCTCGAGCTTCATCCCGCGATCGAACGGACCCTCGGGCTTGCCCATGACGTAGGGCGAACGGGTCATGCCCTCGACGCCACCGGCGATGATCATGTCCGCTTCGCCGAGCTTCACGGCCCGCGCAGCATGTCCGGCGGCCTCGAGGCCCGAACCGCACAGGCGGTTGACTGTGGCGCCTGCCACCTCGACCGGCAGGCCGGCCAGCAGGCCCGCCATACGCGCGACATTGCGGTTGTCCTCGCCGGCCTGATTCACGCAGCCATAGATCACGTCGTCCACGCCGCCCCAGTCTACCCCGCCGTTGCGCTTCATCAGCGCCTTGATCGGATGGGCGGCCAGGTCATCGACCCGCACCGGCGCCAGGCCACCGTTGTAGCGGCCGACAGGGGTGCGAATGGCGTCGCAAATGAAGGCTTCGGTCATCTCGGGAACTCCGGCGGAACGAGCGTTCTGCCCGGTTAGCACCGCGCACCGGGGCTGCCAATGGCCGAAGCGTCCGCGGGATCAACCAGCGAGACGGCGGCAGATCGCATACTGCGCGTAGCCGCGATAGGGCCTTTCAAACACGGTAATGGCGCCCGACCGCAGGCCGAGCAGGGTCAATTCGGCCTCCAATTCGTCACGGGGCGTGACATGGAAGAGGTCGAGCCACTGGCGCAGGCCGGACCGGAACCAGCCTGGCAGGCCTTCCTGCCCGCCGAAATCGACCACGTGCAGTTCGCCGCCCGGCGCCAGCCAGGTCAGGGCGCGAGAGAGCACGTCCTGCCAGCCCGGAATCATCGACAGGCTGTAGGACACGAAGATGCGCGAGAAGCCCGGCACGCCGAACAGGAGCGCCGGGTCGAACGAGGTCGCGTCGGCGCGGGCGAGGCGGATGTCGACCAGCCCCTCGCGCTCGACCACGCGGCGCGCCGTCTCGAGCATCTCCGAGGAAATGTCGATGCCGAAAAAGCGCACGTCGGGATAGGTGCGCGCGGCGCAGATCAGGTTGCGGGCGGTGCCGCAGCCGATCTCCAGCACCCGGCTGCCGGCCGGCGGATCGAGGCGGCGGATCAGGCGGTCGCGGCCCAGCAGGTAGTATTTGCGGGTGACGTCGTAGACATGCCGCTGCCGACGGTAGATCCGATCCATCAACTCGTCCGAGGCAGCGAAGTACGTCATCGTCATCCCTCGAAGACGTAGAGGTGGAAGCCGCCGTAGATCGCCGAGCGGTCGCGCTGCGACAGCGCCAGCGACTGCTCGGCCTCGTAACGCCAGCGATCGAGGATCTCCGGCTCGACCCGGCCCGGCAGCAGCGACGGCTCGGCGGCGGTGCGGAAGATCACGCGCGCGCCGGGCCGCGCAGTGCGGGTGATCTCGGCCCACAGCGCGTTGAGCTGGGCATCGGTCATCCAGTCCTGCGCGTCGAGCAGCACATAGCGGTCGCGCGAAGCCTCGCCGCAGCCGGCGAGGTACTCGGTGACCGAGCGGTTCAGCACCTCGACCCGATCGGCCCGCGCCCGCAGCGTGTCGAAGTGCTCGCGCCGCAGGTAGGGCGGCAGCGGCCCGGAGGCATTTTCGGCATAGGAGCGACCGAAGGCCTGCCAAGCGAAGTAGTTGTCGTCGAGGCTGAAGCCGCAGGCCAGCCGCTCGAGCCGCTGGCGCAGCACGTGGCGCATGTCGGTGCCGCCGGCCAGTGCCTCGTACTGCGCCGGCGGAATGCCGAGGCCGTAGAGCGAGAGGCGGGTATTGGTCGCCCAGCGGACCGCGCGCTTCTCGAACAGGGGCGCCAGAGTGGATTCGAAGAATGCGCGCTGCTCCTCCAGCGTGCGGGCACTCAGCAGCTCGTTGAGGTCGACGCCATAGGCGCGGCACAGTGCATGGGTGACGCCGATGAAGCGCCCCAGCACGCCATGGCGATAGGCATTGCGGGCGAAGATCGAAATGCGGCGGCGGCCGAGCTGCTGCAGGCTGCGGCCGTCCCAGTAGACGCGGCTCTGCGCATCGAGATGCGGCGCGATCAGCCGGTCGTAGGCCGCGACATTGGCCTCGTCGTCGGCCGCACCGAAGAAGCGGTAGTAAGTCTCCCAGTTTGGCAGCCGGCTGAGCGACATCAGCTTCAGCCGGTTGAGCGCCACGTGGGCGCTGCTGAGATCGACCGCTGTGATGCGCGCCGGACCGTCGACCAGGTAGGACAGGACGTTGCAACCGCCCGAGGCGATCGCCACGATATGGTTGTCCGGGCGCAGCTGAAGCGCCTCGAGATCGACTTCGGGGTCCTCCCAAATCTGGGTATAGACCAGGCCGCGGAAAAGGCGCTCGAACACCTGCTCCAGGAGGCCTTCCCGGCTCAGCGCCCGGTGGCGCCGCACCGCCTGCTTGAGGCGCAAATCACGGTCCGCCCGCGGATAGACCAACCCAGGGACTCCAAATTACAACCACTCATCCCAACATACTGGGTGTCAGTGCCAGTTTCGTGACAAGGTATGGGAAAATGACCGCCACCCATTTCTTCCTGTTCGACACGCCGATCGGCACCTGCAGCCTCGTCTGGAAGGGCGACAAGGTGATTGGCCTCAGGCTGCCTGAGGCCAGCCCCGACGCCACCCGCGCGCGCATCGAGCGGCGCTGGGCCGGCGCCGAGGAGCAGGCGCCGCCGCCGGAAATCCAGGCGGTGATCGACCGCGTGCTGCGGCTGCTCGCCGGCGAGAAGGTCGATCTCGGCGACGTGCCGCTCGATTTCGGCGACTCGCCGGATTTCCACAAGCGCGCCTACGCGATCGCGCGCACCATCCCGCCGGGCCAGACCATGACCTATGGCGACATCGCCAAGCGCCTCGGCGAGCCGCACGAATCGCGCGAGGTCGGCCAGGCGATGGGCAAGAATCCGATCGCGATCATCATGCCCTGCCATCGCGTGCTGGGCGCCGACGGTAAGATGGGCGGGTTCTCCGCAAACGGCGGCGTGGCCACCAAGCGGCGTATCCTCGAGATCGAAGGCGCGGCAGCGGTGAGTGCCGGTCCTCTGTTCGCGGGCCTCGACCAGCGTCGTGGCTGAGTTCGGCTTCGACCCGAAGAAGGCCGTCCGGCGTCTGCGAACCGCCGATCCGGCGCTGGGCGCGGTCATCGCCGCGGTCGGCCCGTTCGCGATGGAGCTCAAATCTTCACGCAGCCTGTTCGGCGCGCTGGCCGAGGCGATCGTCTACCAGCAGCTCTCGAACAAGGCCGCAGCCACGATCTACGGCCGCGTCGAGGCGCTGTTTCCGCGCGCGAAGGGCGGCTTCATGCCGCGCCACATCCTGAAAACGGCAGACGAGCATCTACGCGGCTGCGGCCTGTCGCGCGCCAAGGTGCTGGCGGTCCAGGACCTCGCGCGCCGCGTCCAGGGCGGCGAGCTGCCGACACTCGACGAGGCGCATGCACTCGACGACGCGGCGCTGATCGAACGGCTGGTCACGGTGCGCGGCATCGGCCAGTGGAGCGCGGAGATGTTCCTGATGTTCCGGCTCGGCCGGCCCGACGTCCTGCCACTCGGCGACTACAGCCTGCGCAAGGCCTATGCGAAGGCGTTCAGCAAGCGCAAGCTGCCGACGCCCGAAGTGCTCGCCAGGCACGGCGAGCAATGGCGGCCGTACCGCACGGTTGCAAGCTGGTACCTGTGGCGAACCCTGGAGCAAAAGTGATGGCGCTCGATTTCTACTATGCCTCGGGATCTCCCTACGCCTGGCGCGTCTGGCTGGCGCTGACGCACAAGGGCATTCCGTTCGAGTGGAAGCTGCTGTCGTTCGACGCCGGCGACCTGCAGAAGGCGTCCTTCCGTGCCATCAATCCGCGCGAGAAGGTGCCGGCGATCGTCGACGACGGCTTCGCGCTCTACGAATCCTCCGCCATCCTCGAATACCTCGAAAACAAGCAACCCGAGCCGCGGCTCTTCTCCGCGAACGTGCGCGAGCGGGCCACGCAGCGCCGCATGATTCGCGAAGCCGACGCCTACTTCGCCGAGGCGATGGAGCATCTGCTCGAAGCGGTCATGGAGAAGAAGCCGGCCGATCCCGAGCCGATGCACGCCGAGATCGCGCGCTGTGAAGCCGCACTCACCGGCGACTTCCTCGTCGGCGCACTGTCGGCCGCCGACTTCACGCTTTATCCGATGGCTGCCTTGCTGGAACGCGTGAGCAAGCGTTCGCAGGCGATGCCCGCCGACCTGATCCCACCGCGCCTCGCTGCATGGATGGCGCGAATGGCGGCGATGGACATCGTGCAGAAAACCTGCCCGCCGCATTGGAAATAGACGCCCTTGCAACGACGCCGCTGCGATGACACAGGCGGCGTGACATACTGCACGCCATGGCTCTTCCCTTCTCCAACACCGCCGGCCGCACCCTCGAGCGGCTGCGCAACGCCTTCGTCGAGACCGCGCGCGGCGCCCGCGAGGTGGTCGGCGCGCCATTGCGCCCCGACCTGCCCGACGACGACATTCCGCGGCTGCGCAATCGCATCGACGCCTGCCTCGAAGGCAAGGGTGGCGACACCGCCAAGCGCGCTCGCGCCGCCGAACTGGGCGAGGCCTACCTCTCGCTGTCGGCGGCGGGCCGCAAGAAGTTCCTGCTGACGCTGGCGAACGAGTACGGCTTCGGCCGCGACGACGCGATGGCCGAGATCGAGCGCTGGCGCGGTACCAAGGCGCCACCACGCGAACTGGCGCGCTCGCTCGAGCCGCCGGCGGTGCGGCTCCTGCGCGAGTTCGTCGGCGTGCCGGAGGGCGTGAAGTTCGTGGTCGACCTACGCGCCGAGCTGATGACCCTGGGCAAGACCGATACGGCGGCACGGGCGCTCAGCGACGACCTGCGGCCCTTGCTCGGCAACTGGTTCGATGTCGGCTTCCTCGATCTGGTGCAGATCGACTGGCGCTCGCCGGCAGCGCTGCTCGAGAAGCTGGTCACCTACGAGGCGGTGCACACGATCCGCTCGTGGCGCGACCTCAAGAACCGGCTCGACTCCGACCGGCGCTGCTACGCCTTCTTCCATCCGCGCATGCCGGACGAGCCGCTGATCTTCGTCGAGGTCGCGCTGACCAAGGGCATGGCCGGCAACGTGCAGCGCCTGCTCGACGCCAGGGCCGAGACGTCGGATGCCGAGGGCGCCAACACGGCGATCTTCTATTCGATCTCGAACTGCCAGCAGGGGCTGGCCGGCATCAGCTTCGGCAACTTCCTGATCAAGCGCGTGGCCGAGAAGCTCGCGGGCGACCTGCCGAACATCAAGGACTTCGCCACGCTGTCGCCGATCCCGGGCCTGCGTCGCCACATCGACGACCGGCTGAAGAACGAAGGCGACGGGATGCTGAGCTCCGGCGAGATCGCCTCGCTGGTGCCGGTCACCAACGAGGCCTCGGGCGCCGCCGCGGTGCGCCATCTGCTCGACCGTCCGGTGTGGTGGGAGGTGCCGGCGATCGACAAGGCGCTGCGCCCGATCCTGACGCGCATGACGGCGCGCTACCTCACCAGCACCGACGAGCGCGGCCGCGCACTCGACCGCGTGGCGCACTTCCATCTCGGCAACGGCGCGATCGTCGAGCGGCTGAACTGGCTCGGCGACACCAGCGCCAACGGGCTCAAGCAGTCCTACGCCGTGATGGTGAACTACCGCTACAAGCTCGGCGAAGTCGACGCCAACCACGGCGCCTACGCCTCCGGCAAGGTCGTCGCCAGCCGCGAGGTTCGGGCGCTGGCGCGGGGGTAGTCTTGTGCTGGGGGCGCGTCACGAAAGGGACGCGTCATGAGCCATGAGACAGACTATCTCCATTAAGCCTGCCTACTCCCAAGTCATCATTTGCGATCCGACCGCTGAAGTCGAAGTGCCCTGGGAGCGAGGTGTTCCATTCGTGGCGAGCAACACTTGTATTTTGTTCGGGTGCTATCCGGAGACTGATGGACCTACTGAACTCACCTTTGGCAGTGCTGATGACGTCCAGCCTCACGGGGACCCTATTTGCGAACGGATGCTGAAGACGCCGGGTCGACAGATTGCGGTCGAAACTGCAGAAGGCGACGGCATCTTCAGGATGCCCACCAAAGGGACCGAGACCTTGGTTCGAGTCTGGTCAAACCGTAGCTGGCTGCCCGACAAAGTGATCATCGGCGTCGATTGATCAGCCGAAGGCCGCGGTCCGGAAGACATGACGCGCCACTGGAGTGGCGCGCCCCCAGCAGAAGAACTTACTTGTTCAGGTAGTTCAGCTTCAGGCCCGGACGGGGCCATTCGAAGCTGACGAGCTTGCCGGTCATCGACAGGGTGGCGAAGGCCGTGCGCAGGTCCTTGCCGCCGAAGCAGACGTTGGTGACCATCGGGTCGGGCAGCTTGAACTGCGTCACCGACTGGCCGTCGGGCGAGATGTCGGAGACCGCGCCGGTGATCAGGGTGGCGACGCAGATGTGGCCCGCGGAATCGACGGCCAGCGAATCGAACATCTGGTAGCCGCCGAGGCCCGCGATCACGCGGCCCTTCTCGCCGCGATAGGGGCCGTTGGCGTCCTTGATCACGCCGGGCGCGGAGAGCTCGAACGCCCAGCAGCGCGCGGTCGGCGTCTCGACGACGTAGAGTGTCTTCTCGTCGGGCGACAGGCCGCAGCCGTTCGGCCGCTCGAGCGGGAACACCTTCTGCTCGATCTTGGAGCCATCGGCCTTGGCGTAGTAGACGGCGCCGCGGTCGTTGTCGTACTCGCGCGTCTTGCCGAGGTCGGTGAACCAGAAGCCGCCGTCCTTGTCGAACACGATGTCGTTCGGGCCGTTGAGCTTCCGGCCGTTGCACTGGTCGTACATCGTCTCGAACTTACCGGTCTCGGGATCGACCACCTGGATCGAGCCGCCTTTGTAGTTGGCAGGCTGCGTGCCGGGAAACAGCCGGCCGTCCGGCCGCTCGATCCAGTTGAAGCCGCCGTTGTTGCAGACATAGATCTTGCCGTTCGGGCCCATCGCCGCGCCGTTGGGGCCGCCGCCCAGCTTGGCGATGATGTGCTGCTTG
>DASXQC010000299.1:0-2374 GCA_036493235.1 Reyranella sp. | reverse complement strand
ATCATCCACGAGAACACCGAGTACGGTAACTCGGTGTCGAAGGTGATTGCCGATGTCTTCAAGACCGACGGCCTGAACGTCACCCAGAACATCTCCTACTCGGCCAACTCGACCGACGTGCAGCCGCAGGTGCTGCAGCTCAAGGAGAAGAATCCCGACGTGGCGATCTTCATCTCCTACACGTCGGACGCGATCCTCTACACCAAGACGATGAAGGAGCAGAACTGGAAGCCGACGATCCTGATCGCCGACGACGCGGGCTTCAACGATCCCAAGTACGTCAAGGAGATGGGCTCGCAGGTCGAGGGCCTGATCAGCCGCACTTCCTTCGGCGCCGGCAAGCCGGGCAGCGTCGCGGCGATCTGCGACGCGCTCTACAAGAAGAAGACCAACGGCGATGGCCTCGACGACACGTCGGGTCGCGGCCTGCAGGGCTTCTTCGTGCTGATGGATGCGATCAACCGCGCGGGCTCGACTGAGCCGGCCAAGATCCAGGCCGCACTCAAGGCGACCGACCTCAAGCAGAACCAGATGGTCGCGGGCTATCACGGCGTGAAGTTCGACGCCAAGGGCCAGAACACGCTGGCCTCGAGCATCATCGTGCAGATGAAGAAGGGCCAGTACGAGCCGGTGTGGCCGAAAGCCAACGCCACCGCCGACCTCGTCCTGCCCTACAAGGGCTGGTAAGTCGCTGACGCGGCCGGAACGGGACCGCTAGATGTCGATGACGCTGGTGCAGGTCGTGGTGAGCGGCCTGCTTTTGGGCGCGATCTATGCGCTCTTCTCGTCGGGCCTCACGCTGATCTGGGGCATGATGAACGTCGTGAACTTCGCGCACGGCGATTTCGTCATGCTTGGCATGTATACCGCCGTCGTGGTCTGGACGGCGCTGGGCGGCGGGCCATGGGCCTCGGTGCCGATCGCCGCCATCGTGATCGCCTCGCTCGGCATCGCCAGCTACTTCCTGCTGGTGCGCCACATCATGAAGGGGCCGATGCTGGCGCAGATCCTCGGCACCTTCGGCCTGGCGCTGTTCCTGCGCTACTCGGCGTTCAACGTGTTCGGCGCCAACTTCCGCACCCTGCCGGACACACTTGTCGGTGGCTCGTTCGTGCTGGGCGGTATCCGCTTCGAGGGCGCGCGGGTGCTGGCGGGCGCGGTCGGCCTCGCCGTCACCCTGCTGCTGCATTTGATCCTGACCCGGACCGCCGTCGGCAGCCGCATGCTGGCAGTGTCGGAGGATGCAACGGCGGCGCAGCTGATGGGCATCCGGCCGGAGCGCATGCAGGCGCTGGCCTGGGGTCTTGCGGGGGCGGCGACCGGCATCGCCGGTGCGCTGATCGCTACCTTCTTCTACACCTCGCCGACGGTCGGCGAGACGCTGGCCATCGTCGCCTTCGTGACGGTGTCGCTCGGCGGCTTCGGCTCGGTGCTGGGCGCGCTGGTCGCGGGGCTGCTGATCGGCGTGGTCGAATCGGTGGCGGCTTACGAGATCGGCCCGGTCTACAAGGACGTCATCGTCTACTCCCTCTTCGTGCTGGTGCTGTGGGTCCGGCCGCAGGGCCTGATGGGCAAGACATGACCGGCCGGCGCATCCTCCACCTGCTGCTGATCGCGATCGTGCTGGGCTATCCGCTGGTCGCGGCCGATTCGCCGGTCTACGGCCGGCTCGGCGCGCTGGTGCTGTTGGGCGCGATCAGCGCCTCGGCCTGGAACATCGTCGGCGGCTATGCCGGCCAGGTCTCGGTCGGCCATGCGGTGTTCTTCGGCATCGGCGCTTATGCCTCGGTGACCGGCTTCGTGCATCTCGGCCTGCCGCCGATCGTCGGCGCGCCGGTCGGCATGGCCGTGAGCGTGCTGGTCGCCGCGCTGATCGGCGTGCCGACGTTGCGCCTCTCCGGCCACTATTTCAGCATGGCGACCATCGCTGTCGGCGAGCTGGTGCGCGTGCTGTCGTCGACCAGCGACTTCCTCGGCGGCGCGCAGGGGCTGGGCGGGCCGGCGATGCCGCGCAGCGTGTTCGACCTCTCCTTCGTGTCGGCGACGCCCTACTACTACATCTTCCTCGTCGTGCTGGTGGCGCTGCTCTGGCTGACCTGGTGGATCGAGCGCAGCCGTATGGGCTACTACCTGCGCGCCATCAAGGACAGCGAACGCGCCGCGCGCTCGCTGGGCGTCTCGGTCGGCCGCTACAAGCTTTACGCCTACATGCTGAGCGCTGCCTTCACCTCGCTGGCGGGCTCGCTCTATCTCTGCATGTTCGGCTTCATCGATCCCGAATCGGGCTTCGGCATCCTGATCTCGGTGAAGATCGTGGTGATGGCGGCGCTCGGCGGCGCGGGCCAGCTGTTCGGCCCGCTGGTCGGCGCGCTGA
>DASXQC010000298.1:0-3726 GCA_036493235.1 Reyranella sp. | reverse complement strand
GATCGGGATCGACCAGGGTGTAGAGCACCGGCCCGCGATTGCGCTCGACCTCCTGCATCACCTTTTCCATCTGGCCCTTGGTGCGCACCAGCGACCAGACGTGCTCCTGCACGAAGATGCCTTCGTATTGCACCAGGCAGGCGCGCGCCACGCTCGACACGGTCTCGCCCGTGGAGTCGGACACCAGATGGACGTGGAAATTGCGACCCGGCATGGCGATCAACTTACCCCACAGGCTGCGCGGGAGAAATCCGGGATTGGCGGAGGCAAAGCGGGGACAGCCCGGCGACTTGTCCCGGGAGGCTCGATTCAGGTCGCGACTCGCTTTTCGGGTCCCCCTCTTCGTCCGCTCTGGATGACTTGGAATGAAAGACCTGCGAATCGGGAATCCCCGGCAATAGGGCCGATTCGACGGGCTTTCCTCGTCCACAGCCGGCTGGGGACGGGAGTCTAATCAGGCCCATCCCCGCTATCCGCGCCCTCTACTACTGCTACTACCTAATATGAATAGAGTAGAAGGGGAGCATGAGGAAAAGACGATGACGGGAGGAAAGTTCCTGCAGACCCTGGCAGGGACGCGGTTTCCCACGCCGCCGATCTGGCTGATGCGTCAGGCCGGGCGGTACCTGCCGGAGTATCGCGCCGTCCGCGCGACCACGCGCTCCTTCTTCGATTTGGCCTACACGCCGGAAAAGGCTGTCGAGGTAACGCTGCAGCCGATTCGTCGTTTCATGTTGGATGCGGGGATAATCTTCTCGGACATCCTCGTGATTCCGGACGCGTTGGGCCAGAAGGTCTGGTTCGAGGAGGGCGAGGGCCCGAAGCTCGAAGCGCTGACCGATCCGGTGCAATTCGGCCAGCTTTCGCGAGCGCGCCTGGCCGAGCACCTGGCGCCGGTCTATGCGGCAATCAAGGAGACCCGCCGGGCCCTGCCGCCCGAGGTGGCACTGCTGGGCTTCGCCGGCGCGCCCTTCACCCTGGCCTGCTACATGATCGAGGGCGGCTCGAGCCGGGACTTCGCCAAGGTGAAGGGCTGGGCCTATCGTCATCCCGATTCGTTCAGCCTGCTCATCGACCTGCTGGTCGAGGCGATCGTCGATCATCTGGCCAACCAGGTCGAGGCCGGAGCCGATGCCGTGCAGCTGTTCGACAGCTGGGCGGGTGTGCTGCCGGAGGAGCAGCTGTTCGGCTGGTCACTCGAGCCGATGGTGCGTATCGCCCACGGCCTCAGGGCACGCCATCCCAAGGTGCCGATCATCGCCTTCCCGCGCGGTGTCGGGCCGGCGGCGCTGATGTACCGCCGCACCGATGCTTTCTCGGCTTTGTCGATCGACACCAGCATTGGTGCGCATTGGGCGGCAAGAGAGCTGCAGCCGACGATCTGCGTTCAGGGCAATCTCGATCCGATCATGCTGGTGACCGGCGGTCCGGCGATGAAGCGCGAAGCGAGCCGTATCCTGGATAAACTTGGCCACGGCTCGTTCATCTTCAATCTAGGCCATGGCGTGGTCCCGCAAACCCCGCCCGAGCACGTCGCCGAGCTGGTCGAGACCGTACGGACATGGACGCCTTCGACGTCGGACTGAGATGAAGATCGCCGTCATCCTTTTCAATCTCGGCGGACCCGATTCGCTCGACGCGGTGCAGCCTTTCCTGCGCAATCTGTTCAGCGATCCGGCGATCATCAGCCTGCCGGCATGGCTGCGTTTACCGCTCGCACGCTTCATTGCCTCGCGGCGCACGCCCAAGGCGATCGGCATCTACGAGAAGATCGGCGGCGGCTCGCCGATCCTGGGACAGACCGAGGCGCAGGCGCGCGCGCTCGAAGAGGCGCTGGGCAGCGAGCACGAATGGCGCGGCTATGTCTGCATGCGCTACTGGCATCCGATGACTGAGCGGGTGGTGCAGTCGGTGCATCGCTTCGCGCCCGACCGCATCGTGCTGCTGCCGCTCTATCCGCAATACTCGACCACCACCACGGCATCATCCTTCGACGCCTGGAAGAAAGCCGTGACTTTCAAGGTGCCGATGGTCGAGATCGAAAGCTATCCGACTGAGCCCGGGTTCATACGCGCCTCGATCGAGATGGTGAAGCAGGGCCTGGCTGAAGTGCCAGAGATGCCCGTGCGTGTGCTGTTCTCGGCGCACGGGCTTCCGGAGAAGGTGATCAAGCGCGGCGATCCCTACCAGCGCCAGGTCGAGGAGACCGCCGCGGCGATCGCCCAGCATCTCGACGGCGTCGATTGGTCGGTCTGCTACCAGAGCCGCGTCGGGCCGTTGAAATGGATCGGCCCTTCGACCGAAGCCGAGATCCGGCGCGCTGCGGCCGACGGGAAATCTATCGTGCTCTATCCGTTGAGCTTCGTGTCGGAGCATTCCGAGACACTGGTCGAGCTCGACATCGAATACCGGCACCTGGCCGAGCAGGCGGGTGTCACCAAATACGTCCGCGTGCCGGCAGTCGGCACCCATCCGCAGTTCATCCACGGCCTCGCAAACCTGGTCCGGGCGGCCTTGTCGACGCAATCGACGGCAGCCTAGCTTGACGCGACCGCTTTCGCTTCTGGCGCTTGTGGCCGTCGCCCTGATGGCGCCCTCGTTGATCTGGGGCACGCTGCCGAGCCATAGCTCGATGCACAATCTGACGTGGGCGGCGCAGTTCTCGGATCAGGTGTTGAGCGGAATCCTCTATCCGCGCTGGCTGTCCGGGTCGTTCGACGGGCTGGGCGCACCAACTTTCTACTTCTACCCGCCGTTGGCCTTTTGGATCGATGCAGCGATCAGAGGTCTTACGCTCGACCTGCTGCCGACGTCCTGGCGCCTGTCCGTGACCACCTCGGTCCTGCTGTGGGCGTCGGGCGCCGCGATGTATGCCTGGCTTCGGCTGCAGGGCGTGGACTATCGCGCGGCCTTGATCGGTGCGCTCGCTTACGTGGCGGCGCCGTATCATCTGATCGATCACTATCTTCGCGGGGCTGTGGCGGAGTTCGCTACCTATGCAGCACTTCCCCTCGCCATGATCGGCGTGTCCCTCGTGGCGCGCCGCCGTCGCGGTGGCATCTTCGCGCTCGCCGTCGCCTACGCGGGCGTGGTGACGTCGCACCTGCCGACGGCGCTGCTGATCTCGCTCACCGCGATTCCGGCCTACGTTCTGTTCACGGCCTGGCAGGCACGGTCATCGGATCGCTTCTTCCTGCTGCGCTGCGGGTTCGGCCTCGTACTGGGACTGGGCTTGGCTGCGCCCTATCTCCTGCCGGCGCTCACCTTGCAGAGCGCGGTACTGATCGACTGGATGTGGCGCTACGGTTTCCGGATCGATGACAGCTTCCTGCTGATGCCGGACCGATGGGTCCAGCCCGACTACATGTTCTTCGTGATCGCCGCCTGCGCCGCGGGATGGCTGCTCGCGAGCCTGTCGGTGCTGGGCCGGCGCGGTCCGGGGCTGCCGTGGGCCATCGTAAGCCTCGCCACTTTGGTGCTGATGTCCGGCCTGGTTCCGTGGGTCTGGCATCTCCCGATGGTGTCCAAGGTGGGCTTCCCATGGCGCCTGCTGATCGTCGTCGAGTTCGCGGCGATCACGGCGGTGTGCCTCTCGCCATGGGTGTGGCGCGATCGCATCCCGCGGCTTCTGCTGTTGTTCGCCGCCGCCGGGCTGGCGATGGCGGCGACGGTGACGGTCCGCGGTACCATCGTAAGGGTCGACCTCGCGATCAAGGGCGACGTGCC
>DASXQC010000297.1:0-3164 GCA_036493235.1 Reyranella sp. | reverse complement strand
CTCGGCCGCAAGGACATCGTGCCCAACATCAACTGGTTCATGCGTGTGCCGGTGACCACCGAAGGTGGCGCGGCGATCGCGCTGGGAGTCTCGCCGCCGGGCTGCCAGGTGGCGCTGCGGGCCGAGATGGACGCGCTGGCGGTGATCTCCAACTGCCCGCAGGTCAACAATCCGTGCAACGGCTTCAAGCCGACGCCGATCAAGGTGGAGATCACCGGCTAAAGGGGAAAAGCACGTGGAGATCATTCCCGCCCGGCGCGGCAAGGCGGCCTATGTCAGGCAGGGCCAGTCGATCCGCATCGTCAACACGCACGGCAGCCAGGTGGTCGACACCTGGGCCTTCACCGCCGGTATGCTGACCGAGTTCATGTCGATGGAGCACACGCGCACCACGCTCACCAAGCTGATCCCGCGGCCGGGCGACGGGCTCTACACCAACCGCCGCCGCAAGATCCTCACCATGACGGAGGACACCAGTCTCGGCGCGCACGACACGCTGATCGCCGCCTGCGACAGCGAGCGCTACATCCTGCTGGGCGTGAAGGAGTACCACGACAACTGCACCGACAATCTGTTCGCCGCAATGCAGGGCCTCGGTCTTACGCCGCCCGAGTGCCCGAGCCCGCTCAACCTCTTCATGAACATCCCCTGGCAGCCCGACGGCCGGATCTCCTTCGATCCGCCGACCAGCAAGCCCGGCGACACCGTCACCCTGTGCGCCGAGCTCGATTGCATCGTCGCCCTGTCGGCCTGCCCGCAGGACATCCTCCCGATCAACGGCACGACCGGCAAGCCGACCGAGGCGCATTACGAGATCGTCGGCTGAGTCATTGGACCGCGCGCATCCTGCGCGCTCATGACTCATGAGCGCGCAGGATGCGCGCGGTCCAATGAGATCTTGTCGAGCACCGGCAGGATGTACTTGCGGAACTGCGCTGGGTTCTCGCTCATCGGGAAGTGGCCGACCTCTTTCATGATCGTCACCTCGACGCCGGGGATGTGCTTGGCCGTGCGCAGCGTGTCCTCGGGCGTGCAGGAGAAGTCGTACTCGCCGGTCAGCAGGTAGAGCGGGCAGACCCTGGTGTCGATCGTCTTGACCTTCTCGCGCAGGTCGCCGTCGACGCGATAGAAATAGAGATCGCCTTTGAAGATGCCGGGGCCGCCCTGCATGTACAACCACAGCGTCTCGTGGCGGCTCACCGCCGGGCTCTGCGGCGCGATCAGGCCGGAGACCAGGGCGGCACAGACCTCGCCGCCGTGCACGTCGGGCCGGTGCAGCCAGGCGGTGTCGTACCAGGGCTGCTGGAAGTCGGCGGCCTCGAGCGCGATCAGGGCGCGGAACTCGGCCGCATGGGCGATCGCGAGGTTGAGCACGATGCGGCCACCGATCGAGCAGCCCATTACCGCCGGCCTGTCGAGCTCCAGGGCCTGGCAGAAGGCTCGGACGACCGCGGTGTAGGACTGCGTGGCGAGCCGATACTCGCCGCGCTCCCAGCCGTCGGGCGGCGTCGACTTGCCGTGCCAGGGCAGGTCGAAGGCCAGCACGCGGAAGCGCTTCGTGATTTCGGGATCGGCCAGCAGGTGGCGGTACTGCCGGTTGTCGGCGCCGGCCGTGTGGAGGCAAACCAAAGGGATGCCTTGACCAGCTTCCTCGAAGTAGAGGCGGTGCGGGACGCCGTCGATCTCGAGTCGCACGTAGCGGCCGACCATCGGCTCGAGCGCGGCCGCCATCAGACGGCCTCCCACCGCGGCAGGGCCAGCAGGTCCTTGAAGTACTGCAAGTTCTGCAGCAGCGGCCGCAGGTCGCCCTCAATCGAGGCAGCACCGCGCTTGGTCAGCGCGAGCAGGTCGTGCCAGCCGGGGCCAGGCACCGGCTTCCAGTAGTTCGTCCACGCCTCGTCGGTGGCGCGGAAGGAGAAGGCGGTGGAGCGCATCAGCCGCGCGCCTCGGTCGAGAGAGGAAAGGGCGCCGTCGCGAATCGAGAGGAAGAAGGGCTCGCTGCCCACGTCGACCCGGCACTCGACCGTCAGCCAGCGGCCGCGGCGGAGCAGGTCTTCATCGGCAGCCAGCAGGCGGGGCAAGGCCGCGAAGCGGTCTGCCGGACTCATATGATGCGGTCGGCGCGCAGCTTCTCGATCGCCTCGGGCGGGTAGCCGAGCTCGGCCAGGATCTCCGCAGTGTGCTCGCCGAGCTGCGGGGCGCGCCTGCGGATGGTGAGTGGCGTGCGCGAGAGTTTCACCGGCTCCTGCAGCACCGGGATCGGCTTGTCCGCGCCCGGATACTCCATCGAATGGAAGAAGCCTGCCTCGTTGACATGGCGGTCCTCCAGCGTCTGCTGCGGCGTGTAGATTGCGCCGGCCGGGATGCGGTTGGCCTCGAGCTGCTCGAGCGCCTCGTTGACGGTGCGGCTCTCGCACCACTTTTGCATGATGCCCGACAGCGCCTCGCCGTTGTCACCGCGGGCGAGGTCGTCCTTGAAGCGGGCGTCGGCCGTGAGGTCCTCGTTGCCCATCAGGCGGCACCAGCGCACGAATAGCGGCTGGCCGATCGTCATGGCGTAGATCCAGCCGTCCTTGCACTTGAAGGTGTCGGACGGCCCGGCGGTGAAGCCGCGGTTTAGGGTGGCGATGCGGTTGAGGCTCAGCATCGCCTGCTCGATCAGATGGCTGTTGGTGATGTTGATGGCGGTGCGCAGCAGCGCGGTCTCGACCTTCTGGCCCTTGCCGGTCTTCTGTCGGTCCATCAGGGCGGCCAGCACGCCCACGGTGGCGAGCAGCGCCGAGCTGAAGTCGACGTACGGCGCGTTGGCGCGGGTCGGCACCTGGCCGTCGCCCGAAAGGTGCATTGCGCCCGACATCGCCTGGCCGATCGTGTCGAAACCCACGCGGGTGGCGTAGGGGCCTTCCGAGCCGAAGGTCGAGTTGGTCGCGAGGATGATGCGCGGGTTGATCGCCGCCAGGGACTCGTAGTCGATGCCCATCTTCTTGAGGTCTTCGTAGGGCAGGTTGGCGATCACCACGTCAGAGACCGCGACCAGCTTCTTCACCACCTCGCGGCCGGCGGGCTTCACCGGGTTCAGCGTCATGCCGAGCTTGTTGCGGCCCATTTGGAGGAACATCGCGCCTTCGCCGCCCTCGACGACCGGCGTGACCCAGCGGTCCTCG
>DASXQC010000296.1:0-7193 GCA_036493235.1 Reyranella sp. | reverse complement strand
GGGTCGGGGATATCAAGCAGCTTCAGGATTTCGGCGTCACCTCGGTCGATGTGCGGCTGTTCGGCTATGGCGCGGCGCAGACCCTGCAGGACACGATCGACAACATGCATCGCTTCCGCGACGGCGTGCTGTCGAAGCTGGCCTGAGGCTGGGAGTCTACCTCGGATGTTGACCCGGGTGACGTTGCCGCTGTCCGCGGCAAACTTCATGAACCAGGCCGCGCGCACCGTGATGGCGATCGTCGGTCCGGTGCTCGCCGTGGAACTCGGCCTATCCGCCGTCGAGCTGGGCGTGCTGGCCGCCTGCATGTTCGCCTCCTACGCGGTCGTGCAACTCCCGCTGGGCGTCGCGCTCGATGCGTTCGGGCCGCGCCGCGTGCAGGCCGTGCTGATGTCGCTGACGGCGATCGGCTTCGCGATCTTCGCGCTGTCGCCAGGTTTCGCCGGACTCGTGTTAGCGCGGATCGTCGTGGGCGTCGGGATCTCGGCCGGCCTGATGGCGGTGATCAAGGGAAACGCCGACTGGTTCGAACGCCATCGGGTCGCGCACGTGACCGGCATCGCGAGCGCGATCGGCGCGCTCGGCAGCACACTCACGACATCACCCGTCCAGGCCGTGCTGCCCATGCTCGGCTGGCGCGGTGTCTTCTGGGGACTGTGCCTTCTGGCGCTTGGCGTCGCGGTCTGGATCTTCCTGTCGGTGCCCGACAAGCCGCGGAAGGGACCGGCGCGAACCCTGCGCAGCGACATTGCGTTGAGCGGTCGCATTATCGCCTCGCCGACCTTCTGGCGGTTCGGTCCGGCGGTCGCGACATTGTCGATGTTCAACTTTGCCTATCTGGGCCTGTGGGCAGGTCCCTGGCTGCGCGACGTGGCCGGCATGGACGGCCCGACCCGAGCCGGCGTGCTGTTCCTCTACACTTTCGCGATGATCGCGGGCAGCATGCTCATCGGCAGCACCGCCAGCCGGGCGCACGCGGCGGGCTTGCCGCGCTTCCTCATTCCGGTCGTGTCGCTCACCGGCCTGGTCCTGCTGCAGGTTGGCCTGATGCTGCAGCCGAGCCACCACGCTACCGTGCTCGTGCTTTGGCTGGCCATGGCGCTGTTCGGTGCGGGCGGCGCGACAGGCTATATCGAGGTGTGCCAGCTGTTTCCACCCGAGCAGACGGGACGGGTCTCGACAGCCGTGAACACGCTGTCGCTCGGCGGAGCGTTCCTGATCCAGGCGGCGATCGGCTGGATCCTCGATCTTTGGCCGCGCACCGCGTCGGGCGGGTGGGACCCCGACGGCTACAGCTGGGCCCTGGCGTTGACCGCGACGCTCCAGGCGCTCGCGGCGCTCGTGATGGCGACTGCCCCACGGCGCGGGCACCGATAGGACACGAGCGCACGAAGGGATTGCGAGGGCTTTCCAAACCCCTCTCGTGTGATCATGATGCGGACGATCAGCCCTTGACCGAGATCAAAAGCCGACTGTCCATCGGACGGGCGGGCTCGTAGGTCAGTTGCGCGCGTGGTGCTGAATGACACAGCCTCATCCGATCGTCTTTCTCGTCGACGTGGACAACACGCTGGTGGACAACGACGGCATCCAACAGGACCTGAAGGACCATCTCGAGCAGACCTATGGTGTCGCCGCGCGCGATCGCTATTGGACGATCCTCGAAGATCTGATGCAGGAGCTGGGCTACCGCGACTATATCGGCGCCTTGCAGCGCTTCCGCGTCGAGCACCCGTACGAAATCGAACTGCTGGCGATGTCGTCCTTTCTCATGGACTACCCATTCGCAGACCGGGTGTACCCGGACGCCTTGCGCGTGCTGCAGCGCCTGCGCGACCTCGGTCCGACCGTGATCCTGTCCGACGGCGATGTCGTGTTTCAGCCGCGCAAGGTCGAGCATGCCGGCCTGGCGAAGGTCGCCGACGGGAACGTGCTGATCTACATCCACAAGGAAGAGGCGCTCGACGACGTGGAACGGCGCTTCCCGGCCGAGCATTACATTCTCGTGGACGACAAGTTACGTATCCTGGATGCGGTCAAGCAGGTCTGGGGCGACCGTGTGACAACGGTTTTTCCGCGCCAGGGACAATATGCGCATGACGCCAAGGTGATCAGCGCCCTGCCGCCGGCAGACGTGACGATCGATCGCATCGGTGATTTGCTCGACCTCGACCTGTCGCGGCTCGGCTTGCCGCCACGCACTCTTGCTTCCAGCCAGAAGGTGACACGATGACCCCGACCCGAAAGCTGCACGACCTCGGCCAGAGCCTGTGGCTCGACAACATCACGCGCGACCTGCTGAACAACGGCACGCTGAAACGCTACATCGACGACCTCTCGGTGACGGGGCTGACCTCGAATCCGACGATCTTCGACAATGCGATCAAGAACAGCGCCATGTACGATCAGGACATTTCCGGGTCCTCGGTCAGTTCCGGTGAGGACCTGTTCTTCTCTCTCGCGTTGGCCGATCTGACGCGGGCCGCTGATTTGTTCAAGCCGGTGTTCGCCCGGACGGATGGGGTGGATGGTTGGGTCTCGCTCGAGGTGTCGCCCCTGCTGGCGCACGACACGAAGAGCACCCTGGCCGCCGCCGTCGACCTCCATCGCCGCGCCGGCAAGCCCAATCTCTTCATCAAGATTCCCGGCACGGTGGAAGGGCTGCCGGCGATCGAGGAGGCGATCTTCGCCGGCGTGCCGGTGAACGTGACGCTGCTGTTCTCCCGCGAGCAATACGTCGCCGCTGCCGAGGCCTACCTGCGCGGCGTCGAGCGCCGCATCGCCGCCGGCCTGAACCCGGCCGTCGCGTCGGTGGCCTCGCTGTTCGTCAGCCGCTGGGACGTCGCCGTCGCCGGCAAGGTTCCGGTCGAGCTCACCAACCGTCTCGGGATCGCAATCGCCCAGCGTGCCTACAAGGCCTATCGCGAGCTGCTTGCCTCGCCGCGCTTCCAGCGCGCGGCCAACGACGGTGCGCGCGCCCAGCGCCTGCTGTGGGCTAGCACCGGCACCAAGGATCCGAAGGCGCCCGACACGCTGTATGTGAAGGCGCTCGCCGCGCCCTTTACGGTCAACACCATGCCGGAAGGTACTTTGAAGGCCGTCGCCGAACACGGCGAGACCGGCGAGGTAATGGCGCCGGATGGCGGCGACTGCGAGACGGTTCTCGCCAGCTTCGCCAAGGCGGGCATCGACATCGACGCGCTCGCGAACCAGCTGCAGGACGAGGGCGCCTCGTCCTTCGTGAAGTCCTGGAACGACCTGATGGGCCGAATCGATTCCAAGCGCGTTGCGATCCGCAAGGCGAGCTGAAACTGTTTTCGAGGAACGACTAATGAGCGTACCGGCTTTGCACCTGCGTCCAGCCTGGGCGTCGTTGAAGAAGCATCACCAGAGGATCAGGCGTCTTCACCTCCGGCAGCTCTTCGCCAAAGATCCCGGGCGCGGTGAAAGGCTCGTTGTCGAGGCGGCCGGAATCTACTTCGACTATTCGAAGAACCGGGTCACCGACGAGACCATGGGATTGCTGCTCGAGCTTGCCCGGGAATCGGGCTTGCGGGAGCACATCGACGCCATGTTCCGTGGCGACAGGATCAACACCTCCGAGAAGCGGGCGGTGCTGCACGTCGCCCTGCGCGCGCCGCGCGGCGCTTCCATCCTGTTCGACGGCCAGAATGTAGTGCCGGAAGTCCATGCCGTTCTGGATAAGATGGCAGTGTTCTCGGATCGGGTGCGCAGCGGCGACTGGAAGGGCCACACCGGCAAGCGCATCCGCAACGTGATCAACATCGGCATCGGCGGATCGGATCTCGGGCCGGTCATGGCGTACGAAGCGCTCAAGCACTACGCCGAGCGGTCGATGACCTTTCGCTTCGTCTCCAATGTCGACGGCACCGACTTCGCCGAGGCAGTCCAGGGCCTAGATCCCGAGGAGACATTGTTCATCGTCTCCTCCAAGACCTTCACCACCCTGGAGACGATGACCAACGCGCACACCGCGCGGGACTGGTTGTTGGCTGGCCTGAAGGGCGACGCTGCCGCCACCGCCAGGCATTTCGTCGCCGTCTCGACCAATGCCCAGGAAGTGGCGAAGTTCGGCATCGACACCAACAACATGTTCGGCTTCTGGGATTGGGTCGGCGGCCGCTATTCCATGGACTCGGCCATCGGCCTCTCGACCATGCTCGCGATCGGACCGGACAATTTCCGCGCCATGCTCGAAGGCTTCCACGAGATCGACGAGCATTTCCGCACCGCGCCGTTCGAGCGCAATCTGCCGGTGCTGATGGCGCTGCTCTCGCTCTGGTACAACGACTTCTTCGGTGCCCAGACGGTCGCGGTGCTGCCCTACGAGCAGTATCTCAAGCGCTTTCCCGCCTATCTCCAGCAGCTCACCATGGAGAGCAACGGCAAGCATGTCACCGCCGACGGCGTCGCCGTGAACTACGACACCGGGCCGATCTACTGGGGCGAGCCGGGCACCAACGGCCAGCATTCCTTCTATCAGCTGATCCATCAGGGGACGCGGCTCATCCCCTGCGATTTCATCGCCTTCGCGCGAACGGCAAATCCGCTGGGCCACCATCAGGACATGCTGCTGGCCAATGTCTTCGCCCAGACCGAGGCGCTGGCGTTCGGCAAGACCACCAAGCAGGTGAAGGCGGAAGGCACGCCCGACTGGCTCGTGCCGCATCGGCTGTTCGAGGGCAACCGGCCGTCGAACACATTCATGCTGGAGGCCTTGACGCCGGCCGCGCTCGGCAAGTTGGTGGCGCTCTATGAGCACAGCGTCTTCACCCAGGGCACGATCTGGCAGATCGATTCCTTCGATCAATGGGGCGTCGAGCTGGGCAAGGCGCTGGCCCAGAAGATCATCCCGGAGCTCGAGAACGCGACAGAGCCCAAGCTCGAGCACGACAGCTCGACCAACACGCTGATCCGGCGCTATCGTAAGATGAAGGGGGCCGTGTGATGCCGCGCGGCTGGGATCGTCCGCTCTATGTCCAGCCGTTCGATCACCGCGGCTCCTTCCAGAGTGGGCTGTTCGGATGGAAGCCGCCCCTCAGCGAGGCCCAGACCGCCGAAATCGCCGGCTCCAAGCGGATCATCTACGATGGCTTCCTGGCGGCGCTGTCCGCGGGTGCTCCGGCGGCAAAGTCCGCCATCCTGGTCGACGAGCAGTTCGGCGCGGCCCTTTTGCGCGACGCCAAAGCGAAGGGCATCATCACTGCCTGTCCGGCCGAAAAGAGCGGCCAGGAGGAGTTCGAGTTCGAGTATGGCGAGGATTTCCAGCGCCATATCGAGGCCTTCGATCCGACCTTCTGCAAGGTGCTGGTGCGCTACAACCCCGAGGGCGACCGCGCGCTCAACCAGCGCCAGGCCGCGCGACTGAGGCGCCTGTCCGAGTATCTCGTGCGTGCCGATCGCAGCCGCTTCATGTTCGAGATGCTGGTGCCGGCGGAGAAAGCCCAGCTCGAGAGGCTGAAGGGCGACAAGAAGGCATATGACCTCGAGGTCAGGCCGCGTCTGATGGTCGAGGCCATTCGCGAGTTGCAGGCGGCCGGCGTCGAGCCGGATCTCTGGAAGATAGAAGGCCTCGACCGTCGAGAAGACTGCCAGGAGATCGTGGCGACGGCGCGCGCCGGCGGTCGCGACCATGTCGGCTGCATCGTGCTCGGCCGCGGCGCGGATGACGGCAAGGTTCGGGAATGGCTCGGTGTGGCCGCCAAGGTGCCGGGCTTCGTAGGCTTTGCCGTCGGCCGGACCGTCTTCTGGAATCCCCTGGTCGCCTGGCGCGACAAGAAGGCGACCCGCGAGGAGGCCGCCAACCAGATTGCCGCGCGCTACCGGGAATTCGTCGATCTGTTCGAGGAGCACTGACATGCAGCTGGGAATGATCGGTCTTGGCCGGATGGGCGCGAACATGGTGCGGCGGCTCATTCGAGGCGGCCATGAATGCGTGGTCTTCGACATGTCGGCAAAGGCGGTGGCCGAACTGGCGAAGGAGAAAGCCATCGGCACTGCTTCGCTTGCCGATTTTGCCAAGGCGCTGAAGAAGCCGCGCGTGGTCTGGCTGATGGTGCCGGCGGGCGTGGTCGACAAGAGCATCGCCGATCTGCTGCCCCATCTCGAGTCCGGCGACATTCTGATCGACGGTGGCAATTCCTATTACATCGATGACATCCGCCGCGCGAAGGAGCTGAAGCCCAAGGGCATCCACTATGTCGACGTCGGCACGAGCGGCGGCGTCTGGGGCCTCGATCGCGGCTATTGCATGATGGTCGGCGGCGAGGCCGATGCGGTGAAGCATCTCGATCCGATCTTCGCCACTCTTGCGCCGGGCCGCGGCGACATCCCTCGGACTCCGGGGCGCGAGAAGGTCGGGGGAACGGCTGAGCAGGGCTACCTGCATTGCGGCGCCAACGGCGGCGGCCATTTCGTGAAGATGGTGCACAACGGCATCGAATACGGCGTGATGGCGGCCTATGCCGAAGGGCTGGCGGTGCTCAAGGCGGCCAACATTGGCAAGAAGTCGGGAGAAGTCGACGCGGAAACCACGCCGCTGCGCGACCCCGAACACTATCAGTACGATCTCAACCTTCCTGACATAACCGAGCTCTGGCGCCGCGGCAGCGTGATCGCGTCGTGGCTGCTCGATCTCCAGGCGGCGGCCCTGATCGAGGATCCTGCCTTGTCGAAGTTCGGCGGACGGGTGTCGGATTCCGGTGAGGGCCGCTGGACGCTCAAGGCCGCCATAGACGAGGGCGTGCCGGCCTATGTGCTCTCCGCGGCGCTCTACGAGAGGTTCGCTTCGCGCGGCGAAGCAGATTTTGCGGACAAGCTGCTCTCGGCCATGCGCTACGAGTTTGGCGGGCATCTCGAGAAGCCAGCGAGGCCGTAGCCGATCCGAAGGCCGTTTGAAGGAACGGGAGCCGCGTGAGATGACCCCTGCCGAGCTCGACCAACTGGCGATCAACACGATCCGCACGCTGTCCATCGACGCCGTGCAGCAGGCCAAGTCGGGCCATCCCGGCACGCCGATGGCGTTGGCGCCACTGGTCTACACGATCTGGAACCGGGTCATGCGCTTCGATCCGAAGGATCCGATCTGGCCCAACCGCGATCGCTTCGTGCTGTCCAACGGCCATGCCTCGATGCTGCTGTGGTCGGTGCTCTATCTGACGCAGGTCCAGGCC
>DASXQC010000295.1:0-25077 GCA_036493235.1 Reyranella sp. | reverse complement strand
AGGATCAGCAGCACACCGTACTTGTCGCAAATCTCGCGCACGCGCTTGAAGTACGGGCCGACCGGCGGCACTGCGCCGGCGGTGGCACCGACCACTGTCTCGGCGACGAAGGCCATCACGGTGTCGCCGCCCAGCTCGAGGATCTTCCGCTCCAACGCATTGGCCGCGCGCAGTCCGTAGGCGACATCGGATTCTCCCGGCTCCTGGAAGCGATAGGCGAAGCAAGGATCGATGTGATGCGTTTCCATCAGCAATGGCGAGAAGGGCGCACGACGCCATTCGTTGCCGCCAGTCGCCAGCGCGCCGAGCGTGTTGCCGTGATAGCTCTGGCGGCGGGCGATGACGTGGCGGCGCTGCGGCTCGCCGCGCTCCATGAAGTACTGCCGCGCCATCTTGAGCGAAGCCTCGACGGCTTCCGAGCCGCCGCTCACGAAGTAGATATGGTCGATGCCGGCAGGCGCATCGGCCACGAGACGATCGGCGAGCTGCTCGGCGACTTCGGTGGTGAAGAAGCTGGTGTGCGCATAAGCGAGCTTGTCGAGCTGCTCGTGCAGCGCGGCAGTAACGGCGGGATGGCCGTGGCCGAGGCACGACACGGCGGCGCCGCCCGAGGCGTCGAGGTAGCGCTTGCCGGTGGTGTCGATCAGCTCGAGGCCCTGGCCACCGGCGGCGACCGGCAGGGTGCCGGCGATCTGGCGATGCAGGATATGGGTCATGCTTTCTCCTTGGCGCCGCGACGCGGCAGATGGACGCCGAACGCGGCGAGCTGCGTCTCGGTGCGGCCGAGCGCAGCCAGCGCCTTCTGGCCCGATCGTCCAGCGACCAGCGCCGCCAGGATCTCGGTGACGGCCAGCAAGGGCGTCATGCTGTGAAAGAACGAAGGGCTGTCGGTCGCGACCAGGATGGTGGCCGACGCAAGCTGGGCGAGCGGCGAGACTTCGGAATCGGTGAGCGCCACCACCGGTACGCCTTCACCTGTGGCGTAGCGCGCCGCCTCGATCGTGGCGCGGGCATAGGGCTCGACGCTGGCCGCCAGCACGACGTCGCCGCGGCCCGCGTCGCGCAGCGCGTCGAGGCCGGTGCCGCCGGCATCGTCCAGCATCACCGTCTTGTCGCCCAACAGCGACAGCATGTAGTGGAAGTGCCAGGCGGCGGAGTGGCAGGCGCGCAAACCCAGGCAATAAACGCGCTGCGCTTTGTGCAAGCGATTGGCGGCCGCCACCAACTGATCGAGTGTCTTGGGCTCCGCAAGCCGCGCGATCTGCTGTCCGAGCGATTGCACCATATCGGCCGCGAGCGCCCGTTCGCCGCGCAGCTTCTGCGCCTCGACCTGCGCGCCCGCCTTGCCGGCGAAGCCAAGCGTGCCGTCGCGCACCGCGCCGGCGTAGAGCGCACGCACCGCGTCGTAGCCGTCGAGGCCCAGCCGTTGCGCCAGGCGCGTCATGGTCGCGGGCGGCACGCCGGCATGACGCGCCTGCTCCCGCATCGAGAGCAGGGCCACGTCATCCGGCCGGTCGAGGATGTAGCGCGCTGCCAGTTGCAGCTTGGGCGGCAGCGAGTCGAAGGCATCGACGATCGGCTGGGCGAGTGGACCGCCGGTCATGGTCTTTTGCCGGGGGCGCGCCACTCCGGTGACATCTACCGGATCGGCATCGGGTACATCAGGCCGCCCTTGTTCCACAGCGCGTTGACGCCGCGCTGCAGCTTGAGTGGCGAGCCCTGGCCGACGTTGCGCTCGAAGCTCTCACCGTAATTGCCGACCTGCTTGATGATGGTGTAGGCCCACTTCTCGTCGAGCCCGAGCGCCTTGCCGTTGCCTTCCTTGACGCCGAGCAGGTTCTGGATCAGCGGCTCGGGCGACTTCAGCATCTCGTCGACATTGGCCTGCGTCACGCCCTTCTCCTCAGCCTCGAGCATGGCGTAGAGCGTCCAGCGCACGACGACGGCCCATTGGTCGTCGCCACGGCGCACGAACGGCCCCAACGGCTCCTTCGAGATCAGCTCGGGCAGAACCATGTATTCGCCGCTCTTGTCGCGCGTGGCCAAGGCCGAGGCGAGGGCGGAGGAGTCCTGGGTCATGGCATCGCAACGGCCGCCGAAGAACGCCTGATACATCAGGTCCTGGCTCTCGTAGACCACCGGCTTGATGGTGAGGTTCCGGCTGCGGAAGTAGCCGGCCATGTTGGCCTCGTGCGTCGTGCCTTGAGCGACGCAGATGGTGGCACCCCCCAGCTCCTTGATCTCCTTCACGCCGGACTTCTTGGAGACCATGAAGCCCTGGCCGTCATAGAAGTTCACGCCCGTGTACTGGATGCCGAGGCCGGCATCGCGCTGCAGCGTGATCGTGGAGTTGCGGACCAGCATGTCGATCTCGCCCGACTGCAGGGCCGTGAAGCGCTGCTGCGCCGAAAGCGGCACGAACTTGGTCTTGGTCGAATCGCCCAGCACCGCGGCGGCGACGGCGCCGCACATGTCGACGTCTAGGCCCTTCCACTTGCCCTGGCTGTCGGGCAGCGAGAAGCCGCCGAGGCCGGTATTGACGCCGCAGATCACCTGGCCGCGCTTCTTCACCACGTCGAGCGTGGATTCGGCATGCGCCGCGACGGGCAGCGCGAGAGCGGCCGCAAGGCCGACGGTTACGAGCTTGTTCAAGAGTTGCATGCAGGCCTCCGGTATTTCTCGAGGCAACCTGCACTTCTGAAACAAATGAATCAAGTTAGGATTTTTTGATTCATTTGGATCATCAGCGGAGGGGCATCGGATACATTAGCCCGCCCTGGTTCCACAGCCCGTTGATTCCGCGCGCGAATTTCAACGCCGAGCCCCTGCCGACATTACGTTCGTAGCTTTCCCCGTAATTCCCGACCTGGGCGACGATGTTGTAGGCCCAGGTCTCGTCGAGACCGAGCGCCTTGCCGGCGCCGGGCGTGATGCCGAGCAGCCGCTGCACCCGCGGATCGTTGCTGCGCAGGTATTCGCTCACCTTGTCGCGGGTCACGCCGAGCGCCTCGGCCTCGAGCATGGCGTACTGAGTCCAGCGCACGATATCGGCCCAGGCGTCGTTGCCCCGACGGACGTAGGGGCCGAGCGGCTCGCGCGAGATGATCTCCGGCAGCATCATGTAGTCGGCTGCCTTGCCGCTGCGCACGACCGTCGCCGCCAGCGCCGTCGCGTCCTGGGTGACGGCGACACAGCGGCCGGCGAAGAATGCCTCGTACATGGCCTCCTGGTTGTCGAACATCATCGGCGTGGCCTTGAGACGCCGCTCGCCGAACCAGGCCTTCATGTTGTCCTCGTGCGTGGTGCCGCGCAGCGTGCAGATGTCGCGACTGGCGAGCGCCGTCGCACCGGCAATGCCGAGCTTCTTCGGCACCACGAAGCCCTGGCCGTCATAGTAATTGGGCGTAGTGAACTCCAATCCGATGCCGGCGGTGCGCTGCAGGGTGATCGTCGAATTCGCGGCGAGCACATCGACTTCGCCCGAACGCAGCGCCTCGAAGCGCTGCTGGGTCGAGAGCGCGACAAACTTGACCCTGTCGGCCTTGCCCAGCACCGCCGCCGCGACGCCGCGGCAGATGTCGACGTCGAGGCCTTCCCACTCCTTCACGGCGTTCAGCAGCGAGAAACCCGGCACCGAGCCGTTGACGCCGCAAACAAGTTGGCCCCGTTGCTTGACCACATCGAGCGTGGGGTCTGCCGCCGCCGCGATCCCTGAAATCACGAAAGACGAGATCACCAAAGGAATGACCAGCGCGGTAATCGCGCGCCAACAGCTCTTGCCCATAGTGTTCTCCCCGATCCCCACCAGAAGCGTAGGGACACGGGCCGACCACGTCACGCACCGATTGCTTCGTCAGTGCAATATTATGACGAACATTGACACATTCGCAGGCGGCAACCACATCCGCTTTCGCAGCGCAGCAAGGGGCACCGCCCGGGGAGTAGGTTTTGCGCGTTCTTCGTCGTCTGGCCCTTGCGGCTGCTTTCTCCTTCGTTGCCTCCCAGACCTTTGCCCAAGGCGCCCCGCCGGCGATGCCGGTGAGCGTGTCGCCGCCGATCGCCAAGAAGGTGACCCAGTGGGACGAGTATTCCGGCCGCTTCGAAGCGCGGGCGGTCGTCGAGATCCGCGCGCGCGTCTCGGGCTTCGTCGAGAAGCTGCATTTCGAGGACGGCCAGATGGTGAATGCGGGCGATCCGCTGTTCACCATCGACAAGCGCCCCTACCAGATCGCCGTCGAATCGGCGACCGCCGACGTCGCCCGCAACACGGCGCAGGTCGATCTCGCCGAGCTGCAGGTCCAGCGCGGCAACGCCCTGGTCGCCTCACGCAACATTCCCGAGGCCGAGAACGACACCCGCAAGTCGACCCTCGCGGTGAACAAGGCGCAGCTCAAGGCCGCCGAGGCGGCGCTGCGCAACGCGCAGCTCAACCTTGAATGGACCGAGGTGACGGCGCCACTCAGCGGCCGCATGTCGGACCGCAAGGTCGATCCCGGCAACCTGATCCAGGGCGGGCAGCAGGGCGCCACCCTCCTCGCCACCATCGTCGCCACCGACCCGATCTACTTCCTGTTCGACGTCTCGGAGGCGGACTTCCTGCGCTACCAGCGCCTGTATCTCGAAGGCCGGCGCGCCCAGGCCGGCAGCTCGACCATCCCGGTGCGCATCAAGCTCGCCGACGAGACCGACTGGAAGCGCACGGGCAAGATCGACTTCGTCGACAACGTGCTGAGCCCACGGTCGGGCACCATCCGCACCCGCGCCATCGTCGAGAACAAGGACCGCCTGCTGACGCCCGGCGTGTTCGGCCGCGTGCAACTCTATGGCGGCGAGTACGACGCGTTGCTGATCCCCGATTCCGCGGTCGTCTCCGACCAGGCGCGCAAGATGGTGTTCGTCGTGAACAAGGACAACGTGGTCGAAGGCCGGCCGGTCACGCTGGGGCCGCTCTACGAAGGCCTGCGGGTCGTGCGCGAGGGCTTGAAGGCCGAGGACCGCGTGGTGCTCGACGGCCTCGCCAACCCGATGGTGCGGCCGACCGCCAAGGTCAATCCGCAGCCGGGCAAGATCACGGCCAGCGAACAGTAACAAGCACACAGCAACAACAGTCGCCGTCCGGCCGAGCCCCCGAATGCGTTTTTCCCATTTCTTCATCGACCGGCCGATCTTTGCCTCGGTGCTGTCGCTGATCATCCTGATCATCGGCGGCATCGCCCAGTTCCGCCTGCCCGTCTCGGAATATCCCGAGATCGCCCCGCCGACCGTCACCATCACCGCGACCTATCCCGGCGCCTCCGCGCAGGTGATCGCCGAAACCGTCGCCACGCCGATCGAGCAGGAGGTGAACGGCGTCGACGACATGCTGTACATCTCCTCGGAATCGACCGGCGACGGCGCGCTGACGATCACCGTCACCTTCAAGCCCGGTGTCGACGTCGACCAGGCGCAAGTTCTGGTGCAGAACCGCGTCGCGGTGGCCCAGCCGCGCCTGCCCGAGGACGTGCAGCGGCTCGGCCTCGTGGTCCGCAAGGCCTCGCCCGACCTGATGATGGTCGTGCACATGGTCTCGCCCGACGGCAGCCGCGACCAGCAGTACATCTCCAACTACGCGACGCTCTACGTGAAGGACGTGCTGACTCGCGTCGAGGGCGTCGGCAACGTGATCGTGTTCGGCGCGCGCGACTACTCGATGCGCGTCTGGCTCGATCCGGCGCGCGTGGCCGGCCACAACCTCACCGCCACCGAGGTGGTGCTGGCGATGCGGGCGGCAAACCTGCAGGTCGCCGCCGGCGCGATCAACCAGGCGCCCGCGGTCTCTCCCGGCGGCTTCACGCTCACGGTCAATACGCTTGGCCGCCTCACCACGCCCGAGGAGTTCGGCGCCATCGTGCTGCGCGCCGAGCCGGACGGCTCGATCACGCGGCTACGCGACGTCGCCCGCATCGAGCTGGGCGCGCAGGACTACACGCTCAACGCCCTGCTCGACAACAAGACCGCCACCGCCCTCGGCATCTTCCAGCGCCCGGGCTCCAACGCGCTCGCCACCGCCGACGGCATCAAGGCGGCGATGGAGGAGCTGAAGAAGAACTTCCCGCCGGGCCTCGAATACGAGGTCGTCTACAACCCGACCGAATTCATCCAGGCCTCGGTCAGCGCGGTGATCCACACGCTGTTCGAGGCGCTGGTCCTGGTCGTGATCGTGGTCATCCTGTTCCTGCAGACCTGGCGGGCGGCGCTGATCCCGCTGGTCGCGATCCCGGTGTCGCTGATCGGCTCGTTCGCCGTCATGTCGGCAGTCGGCATCTCGTTCAATACGCTGTCGCTGTTCGGCCTGGTCCTGGCGATCGGCATCGTGGTCGACGATGCGATCGTCGTGGTCGAGAACGTCGAGCGCTATCTCACCCAGGGCATGTCGCCCAAGGCGGCGGCGCACAAGACCATGGACGAGGTCGGCGGCGCACTGGTCGCCATTTCGCTGGTGCTGATCGCGGTGTTTCTGCCGACTGCCTTCATCACCGGCCTGCAGGGCACGTTCTACAAGCAGTTCGCCATCACCATCGCGGCGTCGACGGCGATCTCGGCCTTCGTGTCGCTGACGCTTTCACCGGCGCTGGCCGCACTACTGCTCAAGACGCACGCGCTGTCGCACATCGAAGCGCCCAAGCCGACCCTGCGCGACCGGCTGATGTTCCCGATCAACTGGTTCTTCGACGGCTTCAACCGCGGCTTCGAATGGCTGTCGGACGGCTATGGCCGTCTCACCGCGCGGACGATCCGCCTCGTCGCGGTGGCGCTGGTAGTCTACGCCGGCCTGCTGTTCCTCACCTACAACCGGCTCGCCAGCACGCCGACCGGCCTGATCCCGCAGCTCGATCGCGGCTATTTCATCACCGTGATCCAGCTGCCGCCAGGCTCGACGCTGGAGCGTGCCGACAAGGTGGTGCGCCGGGCATCGGATCTCATCACGAGTTCGCCAGGGGTGCAGAATTCGGTGGCCTTCGTCGGCTTCGACGGCGCCACCTTCACCAATGCGCCCAATACCGGCGTGATCTTCGTGCCACTGAAGCCGTTCGACGAGCGCGCCGACCTGCCGAAGGAAAAGATCCTGGCCGACCTGCGTGCCAAGATGTTCCAGATCCGCGAAGCATTCATCTTCGTGCTCGAGCCGCCCTCCGTGCCGGGTATCGGCACCGGCGGCGGCCTCAAGGGCTACGTCCAGGATCGCGCGGCACGCGGCCTGCCGGCGCTCGAGGCGGCGACCTGGGCGCTCGCCGGCGCGGCCGGCCAGACGCCCGGCCTGACCCAGGCCTTCACGCTGTTCAGCACCAAGACGCCGCAGATCTGGGCGGAGATCGACCGCACCAAGGCCGAGCAGCTCGGCGTGCCGATCACCAACGTCTTCCAGACGCTGTCGGTCTACATGGGCTCGGCCTACGTCAACGACTTCAACATCCTCGGCCGCACCTATCGCGTGACCGCGCAGGCCGACAATCCCTACCGCCTGACACCGCGTGACGTCGCCAACCTCAAGACGCGCAGCGTCAGCGGCGAGATGGTGCCGATCGGCTCGGTCGCGACCTTCAGCGACACGACCGGTCCCTATCGCGTCGCACGCTACAACCTCTATCCGGCGGCCGAGGTACAGGTCTCGCTGGTGCGCGGCTTCTCCTCGGGCCAGGGCATCGAGGCGATGGAGAAGCTCGCCAACAAGGTGCTGCCCTCGGGCTTCGGCTTCGAATGGACCGAGATCGCGCTGCAGGAAAAGCTCGCAGGCAATACCGCGATCCTGGCCTTCGGCATGGCAGTGCTGTTCGTGTTCCTGCTGCTGGCCGCGCTCTATGAGAGCTGGCTGCTGCCGCTCGCGGTCATCCTGATCGTGCCGATGTGCATTCTCGCGGCGATGATCGGCGTCAATATCCGTGGGCTCGACCGCAACATCCTGGTCGAGATCGGCCTGGTGGTGCTGGTCGGCCTCGCCGCCAAGAACGCCATCCTGATCGTGGAGTTCGCCAAGCAGGCGCACGAGGGCGGGATGAATCGCTGGGATGCGGCGGTCTCCTCCGCGCGCACCCGCCTGAGGCCGATCCTGATGACCTCGCTCGCCTTCATTCTCGGCGTGGTGCCACTGGTGTTCAGCACCGGCGCCGGCGCGGAAATGCGCCAGTCGCTCGGTACCGCGGTGTTCGCCGGCATGCTGGGCGTGACCGCGTTCGGCCTGCTGTTCACTCCGATCTTTTACGTGATCTCGACCGGCCTCGCCGAATTGCGCTTCAGGTGGCGCAAGAAGGATATCGAGACGCCGACCTTCACACCGGAGCCGTAGAGGCGACCCTCATACCGGAGCCGTAACTGCCTGCGGCGGGCGGGCGAGCATCGCCTGCTCGTGGGTGCTCACTTCGAGCGCGTCGATGACGGCCCGGGCCACAGCCCGATCGAGGGTGAAGCCATGCTGGCTTCCCCACTCGGGGTAACGGTCGATCACCTCGGCCTCGACAGCGTAAGCGAGGGATTGGGCGTCCTCGGGATGACTGAAGGCGCACAGCATGACGGCGCAATCTTCTTCGCAGCGCGTCAGCAGGGCGAACTCGCCGATCGGCCCGAGACGCTCGATCAGCGCGGCCAGAAGGACATACGGCTCGTCGGTTGATTTCGGCAGAAGCCGCGCCACGATCAGATGTCGGGCGGCAGGATCGTCGACGACTTCGGTCCAGGGGCGTTGGGTCATGGCTCGACAACGTGTGAATTCGGAGTGAGGCTGCATCGCGCTATAATCGGTGCCATGAAAACCTCACTTATTGTCATCGGCATGGCGGCGCTCGCCGCACTTGCCTTTATCTGGCCGTTATCGGCAGAGACTGCGCACGATATTCCTGCACCGACAATGGATGCGCCGGCAGCGGCGGGCACTCGAACGCTCGTGGTGGCCGGCGGTTGCTTCTGGGGCGTTCAGGGCGTGTTCCAGCACGTCGCCGGCGTGACCAGCGCGGTATCGGGTTATGCCGGCGGCGAGCAGTCGACGGCGCATTACGAGATGGTCGGCAGCGGCCGGACGGGCCACGCCGAGTCGGTGAAGATTACCTACGAACCGGGCAAGGTCAGCCTCGGCAAGCTGCTGCAGATCTATTTCTCGGTGGCGCACGACCCGACCGAGCTCAACCGGCAGGGCCCCGACGTCGGCACGCAATATCGCTCGACCATATTCGCCAGCAGCGACGAGCAGGCGAAAATCGCGCAGGCTTATATCGACCAGCTTGATGCGGCCAAGTTATTCCGCCGGAAAATCGTTACAACCATCGAGCGTGACCGGGCTTTTTATTCGGCCGAGGGTTATCATCAGGATTATCTGACGCTTCATCCCAGCCAGCCCTATATCGTGTTCAACGATCTGCCGAAAATCGAGAACCTGAAACGGCTGTTTCCCGAGAATTATCGCGCCGAGCCGGCGCTGGTCTCCAAGACCGGCTCCTGAGGATCGGGCCGCAGCACGCGGTGCAGATCGAGCACCGGCGGGTCGTGGCCGAGTTGCGACAGCAGCGTATGGACCTGCGCGCGGTGATGTGTCTGATGATTGAAGAAGTGTGGCAGGATCACCAACCAGGGGTCTTCGGTGTCAAAGCCGGAATTATTGACATAACGCACGCTGCCACGGTCGAAGCCTGACGGCAGGTCGGCGAAGAAGCGCTCGATGCGCCGGTCCATCGTCTGCCGCGCGGCATGCAGCGCGTCGAACTGCTCGAACAGGATGGCGCCGAGGCCGGTCGAAGGATGCGCACCGCCTTCGAAGCGCGTCATCCAGATCGTGTCACCCAGCAGAAGGTGGTTGAGCGTGCCGTGCACGCTGCCAAAGAACGCCCCTGTTTCGCGGCGATAGTCGGTACCGCTCAGCCGCGCGCAGGCGGCGTACAGCAGTTCGTTGGCCAGGCGGTTGTAGCGGGCGTACTGCGCCCAAAGCTCGCTCATCGGCCGAGTTTAGCCGCACGAGCGAGCTTGCAAATCATGGCAACGACCGCGACGCCCCGCAGTCGATGGGCGCGAACGGCGTAGGTCTGGATCTGGGACGGGGAGGGAAAACAGATCGTGAACATAGACGCCTCCGAAGAGCAGCTGGAGGCTAATTCATTCTTTGTATTCGATTAATACGATATACTTGACCAGGACTTCTGAATTGAATTCATCAATCCCGCGATGATCGAACACGCCAGCGAGATGGCTGCCTTTGTCCGGGTGGTCGACGCCCGGGGCTTCTCGGCCGCCGCGCCGGCGCTCGGGCTGTCGCCGTCAGCGGTCAGCAAGCTCGTCACCCGGCTCGAGGCGCGGCTCGGCGTGCGCCTGCTGCAGCGGACGACCCGGGCACTCAGCCTCACCGCCGAGGGCGAGGCCTTCTATGCCGCCGCGCGCCGCATCGTCGGGGAGATCGCGGCCCTCGAGGCGGAGATCGGCGAGCGCCGCCGCACACCGCACGGTCTGTTGCGAGTGACCACCGCGCTGACCTTTTCGACGCACCAACTCGCGCCGATTGTCGGGGAATTTCTCACGCGTTATCCCGCGATCCAGCTCGAACTGATGCCGACCGACCGCGTAGTCGACATGATCGAGGAAAGTATCGACGTCGCGATCCGCATCGGCCGCCTGCCCGATTCGAGCTTCATGGCACGCAAGATCGGCGACGATGTGCGGCTGGTCTGCGCGGCGCCGAGCTATCTCGCGGCGCATCCGGCGCCGCAGCGGCCGCAGGATCTTACGCACCACAACTGCATTCTGAGCCGTGATCGTGCGCATTTGAACCGCTGGCCTTTCCGCATTGACGGCCGGGTGCGCGAGATCGAGGTTGACGGCCGCGTCGCCGTCAGCGAGGGCGAAGCGCAATTGCGCCTCGGATTGCAGGGGCTGGGAGTCGTGCGCCTGACGCGGCTCACCCTGACCGCCTCGATCAAGCGGGGTGAATTGGTGCCGCTATTGCAGGATTATTCGGCGGAAGAACCGGTGCCTGTTCACGCGATTTATCCCCATCGCAAACATCTCGCCTCGAAAGTCTCGGCGTTCGTCGACTTCATCCTCGAAAAGTTCACGCCGCCGCCGTGGGAAATTTAGTTGAATTTATTGATACGCATTATCTGCAGTCATGGTTCATTAATCGAAAAGGTCTGGATTTACGGCGGCAGAAATAAAGGTTAAATGGAATCATCGTAAACTCTCGAGGAATTTAAATGCCGCGCATCAAATCCTTGTCTGCTCTTCAGGCCCAGATTCGCTCTCTTCAAAAGCGTGCAGCGACCATCGAAGCGAAAGCCGACAAGAAGGTCACGCAGTTGGTTGCGCTGATCCAGCAGCACGGCCTGTCGCTCGGCGACTGGAGGCGCGCGGTGAGCCTCAGCAAGGGGGGGCATAAGCGCGGCGGCCCGCGCAAGGGCAAGCGGGTGCCGGTGAAATACAGCGACGACAAGGGCAACAAGTGGACTGGCCGCGGCCGGCCGCCGCTGTGGCTGGTTGCTGCCGAGAAGGCCGGCAAGAAGCGCGACTCCTTCCTGGTGAAGGCCGCCGCCAAGGCCGCCAAGTAGGCCGCGCCTTTTCATAGACGCCCCGGCGCGATCGATGCCGGTGACGGGCAGCGCGATCTGTCTCTATTTTCGCTGCGCCGATATTGCGCTCGGCGTCGCCGAGTTCACGAAGCGCGGCGTCGTGTTTGGTTCCGCATCTGATCGCGCGCAGGGAAGATCACGATCTCTGGATGGCGCTCTTCGCCGATCCCGACGGTCATACGCCGGCGCTTATGCAGGAAGCGCCGAAAGGCTATGCTCCGCCCGCCTGACCGACAGCGTCGAGGGAGAGCGTATGGACCAGGACACCAGCCTGTTCGTTCAAGCCTTCTGGGTGAAGTGCCGCGAAGTGATCCGGCCCGAGATCGACTCGGCGATCAGCGACGTGCGCCGCGCCGGCCATGACGGCCATGTCTCGACCCAGGAATACACCACGGCTGCCGACGGCCTGCCGGCTCACGCCGGCCCCTCGCTGACCCTCGCGCTGCGACCGGCCAACGCGCGCGATGGCGACGCCCACCCGTCGCTCGAGTTCCATGGCGACGTCGTCGGGCAGGCGGTCGACATCCTGACCTCGGACGGCCGCAAGACGAGCTATGACATCGCCGACCTCGACGCGGTCCAGGTGAGAGCCGAGCTCGACGACTGGCTGGGCCGGCTCGTGGTTTCCGCGGCCTGAGAGAAGAAGAAGAGGAGTTTTCATGCCCGACGCCATCGACGATTTGTTCCGCCGCTTCGGCAAGGCCTTCAACAAGGCCGATGTCGAGGAGATCGCCGCCTGCGTGACCGACGACTTCGAATGGCGCCTCAATGCCGGCGGCGCGCCGGCCGGCCGCGTGCTGAAGGGCAAGGACGATCTGCGCGCCGATTTCAGCGACAAGAGCAAGGCGCATCGCGAGGCGCGCTACTCGGAGGCGCGCATCCATCGCACCGGCGACAAACTGTTCGGCACCTTCCGCGTCACCGGCATCGATCACGCCGGCAGGCCGTTCGACCGTTACGGCATCGACCTGTACGAGCTCAAGGATGGCCGAATCGCGCTCAAGGATTCCTACCTGAAGGCCGAGTAACCCGTGAACGACACCGTTCTCTGGAGCGTCGACAAACGCGGCGTCGCGACCGTCACGCTCAACCGGCCGCAGGTGAACAACGCCTATAACGGCGACCTGATCGACGGCCTGCATGCGGCGATGGATGCGCTGGGCCGCGAGCCGGCGCTGCGCATCGTCGTGCTGAAAGGCAATGGCCGGCATTTCCAGGCCGGCGCGGATCTCGCCTGGATCAACGCCGTCGCCAGGCAAAGCCCGCGCGAGAACGAGCTGGTGAGCCGGCAGACCGCCGAGGCGGTGCGCCGACTCGACACCTGCCCGGTGCCGACGCTCGCGCTGATCCAGGGCGGCTGCTTCGGCGGCGGGACCGGCATCGCCGCGGCGTGCGATGTCGTCGTCGCTGCTGAGGACGCGATCTTCTCCATCAGCGAGACACGCTGGGGCCTGATGGCCGGCATCATCCTGCCGCAGCTCTGCCAGGCGATGGGCCTGCGCCAGGTCCGCCGCTACGCGCTGACCGGCGAGCGCTTCGGCGCGGAGGAAGCACGGCGCCTCGGTCTGGTGCACGAGGTCTGCCCGACCGGCGGTCTCGAGGAAGCCGGCAACAGGATCGTCGAAGCAGTGCTGATGAACGCGCCGGCCGCCACCACCGCAACCAAGCTCCGCTCGCTCGCCTCGGCGCGCGCCTTCGTCGACGATGGCGAATTGCGCGACCTGATCGACGAGCATGCCCGGACCCGCCAGCAGCCGGAAGCGACCGAAGGCCTCGCGAGCTTCAAGGAGAAGCGCAAGCCGTCCTGGTATCCCGGCTAGGATCGATGGAGCGTACGGACAAGGCGCTGCTGGCGGCCTTCCTGGCCGCCGCCGCGCTCGGAACGCTGACCTGGTGCCTGCTGGTCAACGACGCGTCGATCTTCATTGCGGCCGGCTGGCTGGGCGATTCCTGGGATCTCTACTTCAGCCAGTTCGCCGGCCGGGCGCTGGGCATGTACCTGTTGTTCGGTCCGGCGCAGCTCGTGCTGCGGGTCGTGCCGATGTCGGCCGGCACGTTCGTCACGCTGTCGCATATTCTCTATTTCGCGGTGCCTCTGGTCCTGTGGCTGGCGTTGCGGGCAATCGAGCCGCATCGCCTGTTTTCGCGGCTCTACCTCGCCATCGTCCTGGCCGTGGTGTTCTTTCCAACGGAGCTGATCGTCGGCTGCGGTCTTTGGCTGATCTGGCTCGCAATCGCGACCGATCAGCGGCGAAGCCTGCGCGCCACGGCCCTTGCGACGATCGTCCTCGGCGCCGCCCTGATTTTCACCCATCCGGCGATCGCCGCGATGGGCCTGCTCTATCTGGTTGTGGGCACCGGCTTGCGCTTCTTCGGCCGGGCGGTGCCCACGCAGAGCCTGATTGCCGCTACGATCCTGAGCGCGCTGCTGATCGTGGGCTATCTCGCCGCCGGCCGTCTCCTGCCCCCGACAAACCCATCGGTCATCGAAGGCGTCGCCCGCAACAGCACGTCGTACATAGATCCGATCGAGATGGCCAAGACCATCGGCAAGTACGCCGTGATCGGCGTGCTCTGGCTGCTGCTGCTCGGGCCCGGGCTGATTGGCCGTTTCCGGCCCGCCAGCCTTGTCTTCCTGGCGATCGCCGGAATCTGGTTTGCCGCGGCGGGCACCAATCTCCTCACCTACTTCTACGCCCGATATACCGCGCCGCACGTACTGGCTCTGGCCGTCGTACTGGCGATCGCGACGCCGGACAAATGGCTGGAGAATGCCCGCCGCGGACTCATATTGTACGCGGCGATCACAGTCACGGCGGCGGCGTCCTACGCCGTCGATCTGCGTCTGTTCGAGCGCTTCATGACGCGGCATCTGCAGCCCGGCATCGCCAACGTCGAGACGCTTTCCACCGATCCCTGGCCCTCGTCGCTGGTAAAGGTGACGCCCTTGCGCGATGTGTTCAAATGGGGCGCGGGCGACGACTATGTCCGCAACGTGATCGTGCCGACCTACGACTGGTTCTACCGCGTGACGCTCGCCTACCACAGTTTCTTTGCGTCGGACCGCCAAAGCGTCCTGTATCACCCGCTCGATCGGCCGGGCGATTGGCGACCGTGCAGCCGGTCCGCGGTCCAGCATGCACTGGTCCATGCGCGCGATGCAGCCGACCGCAGATTCCTCACCTTCCTCGAAGCGAATTACTGTGCGCGCTGAGCCGGGCGGAGCGATGGAAAGAGGCGACTGGGCGCTGCTCGCCGCATACCTGCTGGCCGCGGTGCTCGGCACCTGGACCCGCTGCCTGCTGGTACATGACGGCGCGATCCTGCTCACCGCCGGCTGGCTGGGTGACGCCTGGGACCTCTATTTCAGCCAGAATGCCAGCCGCGCCGTCTCGACGCTGCTGTCGTTCGGCCCGGTATGGCTGGTACGGCACGCATTCGGCTTGTCAGCCGGGGCCTACATGGTGCTGGGACACGTTCTCTATTTTGCGATGGCGCTCGTCCCGTGGCTGGTGCTGCGCGCAATCGAACCCCACCGGCTTTTCTCGCGGCTCTATCTCGCCGTCACTCTGGCGATGATCTACTTCCTGGCCGAGGTCGTGTTCGGCGTGGCGTTCTGGTTGATGTGGCTCGCTGTGATCGTGCGGCCCGCACGCACCACCATGCAAATCGCCCTGGCGACGCTGTTGCTCGGCCTCGCCATGGCCTTCTGCCATCCCGTGACCGGTCTGATGACGCTGGTTTTTCTCGTGGCCGGCGGCGTACTGGTCGGGCTGCGCCGGCCGTTCCCCCGCCATACGCTGGTCGCCGGCGCGGCGCTCGCGGTTCTGCTGCTGCTGGCCTACTTCGCGCAAAGCCGTTGGCTCACCGCGACCAATCCCACCATCCTCAACGCCGTTTCGATCATCCGGTTCGACTACATCGATCCGACCTGGATGGCGAAAACGATGGTGATGTTCCCGATGCTGCCCGCGCTGTGGTTACTCCTGCTGGCGCCGGGCTTCACGGCGGTGGGGCTGCGCCTGTCGGCGCCGACGGTGGCGATGATCGCGATCTTCGGGCTGTGGTTCGCAGCGGCCGGCACGGGTATGCCGACCTGGCTCTACGCTCGCCACACCGCGGCCTACATCCTGGCGGTGGCGGCTGCGCTCGCCTTGGTGCAGCCTGCGGTTTGGCTCGCCGGAGCGCAGCGGCCGTTGGTGCTCTATGCCCTGGTCGTATCGGCCGCGCTCGTTTCGTACAACGTCGATCTCGTGCTGTTCGGCCGCTTCGTCGATCGCTACACCGCGTCAGGCTGGATCGATGTCGATCGGCAGCCGATGGCATGGCCGCGCGAGTTCGGCGGCAGCAACACCACTCGGCTGGCGTTCAAGTGGGGGGCGGGCGAGGACTATGTGCGCGACATGGTCGTGCCGACCCTCGACTGGTATGGACTCACGCTGGCCTTCTACACCTACTTCCATTCCGACCGGCAGCGCGTGCTCTATCACCTCGTCGAACGCCCGGGCGACTGGAAGCCCTATGAATGCCCGGCGCTGGCCCGCGCCCGCGCCTTGCCGCACGACGCAACAGATCTCAAATTCATCGACTTCCTCGCCGAGCACTACTGCCCGCGCTGACGAGCATAATCAGCCAAGCGGCCCAGGCCGCGCCCGAGATCGCCCAGCTCCATTGCTCGACCGGCAAGACCCGGCGCGTCAGTTGCGTCGCCAGATGGCCGGCCGGCACCTCGAACGATACCAGGCGCAGAGGATCGGACGGCACGACTGCCGGTCCCGTTGCCAGTCCCTGATCGAGCTGCCACGCCGGAAAGAAGAAGCGACGCACTACGACCTGAGTCGGACGATCGGCCTCGAGCTCCAGCGCCAGCCGCCCGAACGAGAGCTCCGTTGCACGGCAGAGGCGCGGCTCGGGCGTGCAGGCGATCAACGGCGCGGCGCTGGCCTGCCGCAACGCCGCCTCGTCGCCCTCGAGCATGCCGGGCAGACCGTGCGCCACGTACTCCTTGCCCTCGAGCCGAGGCAGCGGCATGTAGCGGCGCGTCAACTCGATGACTCCGACGACGGAGCGGACTGCCAGGATCTCGGCCTGGACCAGCGGCAATGCTGCCAGCACGAACAGCCAGAAGGCCGGCTTGCGCAGCTTGCCGAAGTCGACGGTGCAGGCGGCGGTGATGGCCGCGAACTCGACCACCGTCATCAAGCGCCAGGGAAACTGGACCTTCGCCAGTTCCGGCAGCCGCCAGAACCACGGGACCAGCCCAGACACCAGCACGATGGAGGCGAGGCAAAGCACGACCCAGAAGCTGACGGCGCGCGCCTGGACCGCGACGGCGATGACGATCAGCGCGTAAGCCGCAGCCATCGCCACGACGACCTGCATCGTGACGACGTCGGGCCAAAGCGACGGCGTGAAGAAGAACCACGCCTCGACGCGATAGAACGACGACCACAGCCAGGCCGCGGAAATCCAGTCCTGCAGCAGCATCGCTGGCGCCACATACAGGGCCGCCATGGCAATGCCCAGCATGCCGCCCGCGATGGCGGCGGGCTTGCGCACCCGCCAGATAACGTAGGTGGGGAGCAGCGTTGTCGACGCCAGCAACGCGACGGGCAGATGCGACAGCAGCAACGCCGCGTAACCGATCGCGAACAGCGGCACACCATGAGCCCGGCCGTCGGCGATTCGCCGCAGGCCCAGCATCGCGACCGGCAGGACGGCGACGGCGGTGAATTCGGCGAAGGCGCCACGCATATAATGATCGACCAGATGGTAGGGCGCGGCCATGTACAGCACGGCGCCCATCAGGGCAGGAACGGGCCGACCTGCTTCGGCGAGCAGCCAGCGATGCATCGCCAACCCTGACAGCCACAGGATGACGGCGGCGGAGACGGCCAGGCGATGGGAGACCGACAGGACATCGAGTGTGACGACGCTGACCAGCGCGTCGATCCAGAACGGCAGCGGCGGATAGAAATAGAAGGTTGGAGCGCCGAGGCCGTGAAAGGAATCCGCCAGCCAGCGCGGATACAGGATGCCCGCCTGGACCTGCCGCGCGAACTGGTCAGCCCAGTTGAGGTTCCACGCCGCGTTGTCGCTGTACAGCGTTCCCTCGACCAGCGACGGCGCGAGCAAAAGCAACGCCGCGCCCAGCAGCACGAGAGCCGGTCGCCGCAACAGCATGCTCGCGCCGCTCACGGCGACGGTTTCCAGCAGTCGACATTCTCGTAGAGCGACCAGTCGCCCGAAGACGTGATGAACGTCGGTCGGCATTGCCCGGCGGGGAAGAATGTCTGCGGCAACGCACCGTTGTGGCGCACGAAGAAGTAGCGATAGACGCCCGCGCCGTCGCGCTCCCAATCGAAGCCGCCCGCCGGATTCTGCGCCCAATCCTCCTGGCTGAAACGCGTCGGCACGCTGTCACGCCGGTAGCGAACGATCTCCGGCATGAAGCGGGCGAAGTTGAGATCGACGAGGCCGCCGCGCTCGGCCTGGTACCAGGATGGCCAGTGCGCGTAGGCGAACTCGCTGCCGACCGCCTCGCTGTGGGGATCGAAGACCACGGCGAGGGCGCGATCTTCCGGTGCCGCCGCACCGAGGACTTCTTCGAAGGGCGCGCTCTCGCGGGCGAAGGCCAGAAGACGGTCGACATGGACCGCCAGGAAGATCCAGCACATCAGCGGCAGCACCGGCTGACGCCAGAGGCCGACGGCCCTCTCTCGGGGAACGAACGCCAGCGCATAGAACGGCAGCGCGAAGATCACGAAGCGAAGATAGAGCATGCTGGTGCCCTGCGCGCGCGAAGGCACGGCGATCCAGACCAGCAGCGTCACCAGCAAGGGCACGACCGCCTCGCCGCGGCTGAGCCGCGCGCCGAGGAAAATCGGCGCCGCGAGCTGGACGGCGAAGAGGGCAGCGAACAGCCCGTTGCGCGAGTCGTCGGTCGACCAGCCCGCCCACAGATACGGCAGGCTGAAGCGCAGCGCATCCCAGCCGCCGTAGAAACTCCAGACACCGCCGACCGGCGCTTCCTCCAGGCGCAGGCGCGCGAGGACATAGACCAGGCACAGCACGCCGATCGCGACATAGGGCAGCGCGGCCAGCGCCAGGCGCTTCAGCCCGCGGACCTTCAGGAGCAGCCACAGGCCGCCGATCGCATTGGCGAACAGGAAGACCAGCCCGTGCGCGAAGAAGAGGACGACGTCGGCGAGGAGCAGCAGCACGCCCGCCGCGATGGTCGGCTTACGGGCGTAGCGCAACGCCAGCAGCGCGAACAACACGCCGAGCGGGGCGGCGACCAGGAACGTGTAGAAGCCGGCGGCATAGACGATGCCGAAGAAGGATGGAATGAACAGCCAGTCGAGCCGCTCGTCGCCCCCGAGCGCCCGGCGCAACGCCACGCACGCCACCACAAACCCGAGATAGGCCGCGGTCAGCACCACCTTCATGGCCGCCAGCACCGGCATCGCGAAGGACAGCAGCAGCGCCGACCCGTAGCCCACCAGATAGGGCGTGAACCAATCGATGGTGAGCAGCGGCTCCCACTTCGAATTGCCCGTCACCAGATCATGCAGCAGCGCGATCTGGCCCGCATGCTGCGGCAGGTCCGCCATCGGCGGCCGGGGGACGAACCAGAAGGTGGCGGCCGCGAACAGGACCGTCGCCCAAAAGGCGACGCGTACCACGTGCTACTCGGCCGCCTGCTTCTGGGCCACGGCGTCCGGCGTCAGGCTGTACGTCGTGAAGCGCTTGTTGAGTGCAGGCATCGGGCAGGCCTCGAGATGGCCTTCGCCCGGACGCATCAGGATCATCGCCGAGGTGGCGACGGTGTTGCCGCGGTTGTTGGGCCGCGGCGGCCGGCACACCGACCACGGCGAGCCGTAGTCGTCGAAGAAGGCCTGGCGGAAATTCTCGAGCGTCAGCCGGCCACGGTTCGGCGCGAGCAGGTCGCGCACGCGCTTGTCGCGATAGATCGAGCAGGGCGTTTCCTGCAGCCCGGTGTCCTTCACCTTGGCGCGCGCCGATTCGCAGATCCAATGGTTGGCGTGGACGTAGACGCCGCGATCGGGCGCGATCCAGAAGGTCTCGTCCGGCGCGCATTCGAAGCCGAACGCCTCGCCGCCGCAATGGCTCACCGCCATGTGGTTCGAGCCGAGCTTGGGTGTCGAGAAGATGGTGCGCACGGCTTCGGCAAGATAGGCGCTCTCCAGCACCTTGCGGCGGATGAAGGGCAACGGCACACCTTGGCCGCGCTGATAGTCGCGATCGCATTCCAGCGCATTGGCCGTCAGACCGATGCCGGCGGAGTTGAGGCCCGAGCGCGCGAGCCCGCCCGCTTCGGTGAAGGTCAGGATATCCGGCCCGTCATCACGCCGGATGCGCAGCACCACGCCGGTCTCTGCGCATTCGGCGCGCCAATCCCAGTTCTGGCCATGCAGCAGCACGCCGTCGGCGCTTGCCTCGGGCAATGCCAGCGCAGCGGTGCAGCCGTCGGGGAAATGCTGCTGCACGTGCTGCTTGCGCGCCGCGGCCACCATCTCGGTGCGGGCATTCATCAACATGACGCCGGCGAACGGCTGGCCCGACCCCTCGGCGATGCCCCGCATCTCCTCGACATAGGTCGGATCGAACTTGTCGACCACCGGCACCATCGCCTCGGCGCGCCGTTCGAGGTGCTGCCAGTCGACGCCGTTCTTCAGCAGCGACTCCGAATACATCTCGATGCCGCGCCTGATGCGGTCGGGCACGGCCTTGCCGTGCTGGCGGCCGCGCTCGCGCGGGGTGCCGCTGAGGTCCAGCAGCGGAAACGGTGAATATTCCATCACGCACCCCCCAACAGAGCCTGGCGAAAACGATCCTTCAGATGGGCGCCGTCCTGCGGCGGCATCACGAACTCGAGCTTCTCGACCAACACCTTCACGAGCCGGAACACCGGACCCTTCCTGGTCCGCAGGTCCTTCACGAGCTGTGCCACGTCGGCCAGGTCGCGCACCGTGGCGCTGTCGGTGAGGCCGCAGCCCTTGGCGATCATCGCAAGATCGGCGCCCGAGCCCGACTCGGTCGGGCCGTTGTTGCGCGGGCTGGTATGGCTCGCCTGGTTGCCGGTCTCGCCGAACTTCTCGTTGTCGAGCACGCAGATCGCGAGATTGTCGGGCTGCTGCGCGGCAATGGTGGCGAGCGAGCCCAGGCTCATCATCACGTCGGCGTCGCCGGTGACGACCAGCACACGCTTGGACGGCTGCGCGAGGGCGAGACCCAGACCCATGCCGAGCGGTGCGCCCATGGCACCCCACAGCGGCATGTTGAGCGGCCGGTCACCGGCAGCAGTGATGTCCCAGTTCGATGAGCCGAGGCCGCCGATCACGAGGAGATTGTCGTCGGCGCCCGCCAGGATCTCTTTCACCAGCGGGCGGCGTTGCAGGGTCGCACTCGAGCTCATGCCGTAGCCTTCTTCTTTCCGAAATCCTTGATGCCGATCAGCTTCTGGCGCAGCAGCACCGCCGCCGCCTGGCCACCGTTGAAAGCCGTGCGCGCGGCGGCGTCGACCGTCGCCTTCACCTCGTCGGTCTTCTCGACCGAGTAAAGCATCACGCCCATCGCCTCGAGCACGGTCGGCGTCGCGCGACCCATCGGGTACTGCCAGGAATTGAATTCGCCATAGTCGCCACGCATCGTGATCAAGGTCAGGAACGGAAAGCGCAGCGTCTTGGTCAGGCCCATCATGTTGATGGTGTTGCCGACGCCCGAGCTCTGCATCAGCATCGCCGAGCGTTGCCCGCCGAGCCACGCGCCCGCCGCGACCGCAATCCCTTCCTCTTCGGTCGTGAGCGCCAGGGTACGGATCGAATTGGATTTCTGGCAGGCCTCGATCAGCCTCGAATGCCCGGCATCGGGCACGTGATAGACTTGCTTGACGTCGTGATCCTGGAAGACCTCGAAAATCTGGTCGCGCCAGTCGGCTGTCGCGGTGGCCACGTTTCATCGACTCCTGTTCAAATTGCGCGGGAGTATATACCGGAGTGCGCGCAGAACCCGATTCCGTCTTATGGAACTTTCGGTCGCGGTGCTACTGGGTGTGGGACAGCAGCGTGCGCCAAAGATCGTACGTCACCGACGTCGGCGCATCTTCGACGGTCTTCGTCTCGACGGCGGTCTGCGCCATCACCAGGCGGGACGTCGGGTCGACGAACACCCATTGGCTGAAGCGGCCGGCCAGCACGAACGTGCGTTCGCCGTGGATCGCGCCGTCCGACAGGGCGATGCCGACCAGCAGGCCGGTGATCGACTTCGCCATCGAGTTGGACAGGAAGCGGTCCCTGTCGGTACGCGCGTACAGGTAATGCTCGGAAAGGATCGCGTCGTCGCGCGCGACGGCGAAGCTCGTCACCGGATTGTGCGCAAGATAGTCGGCGATCTCCATCGGGGCGATTTCGACCGCGCCATACCTCAGCGTCGAAGGCGTATCGCCCTTGGCGACGGTGTCGACCTTGCCGGCGATCCGATCGTAGTGGCTGTGCCAGGCGATCACGGTCGACTGGGTGAACGGCCGGTCCGGCGGCGGCATCGGATAATGCTGCGCGGCGCCGTAGGCCTCGGCCTCGAAGCCGGTGTCGGAGAGGGTTGGCCGTACCTGCGAAGGAAGCCATGAGGGTTTGTACGGCAGGCCGTCAGGTTGCTGCACGCACCATCTTGGTTTCCGCGGCGTTCCGCTCCGGCCGCCAGCCGGGAGGACCAAACAGGGTGCCGATCGCCGCACGCCAGGACCGAGCCTTGCGCACGTCGCTGGCAAGCTTGAGCCATTCGTGGAAGGCGATCCGGATCGGATTGTTCGTGACCAGCGGGGTCGTCAGCCCATAGCGGCAGGGCAGGTCATCGCGTTCGGCGATGAAGGTGCCGAACAGGCGGTCGAACACGATCAGCACGCCGCCGTAGTTGGCATCGATATACTCGGCATTCGAGGCGTGGTGCACACGATGGTGCGACGGCGTGTTGAGCACGACCTCCAGCCAGCCGAGCTTCGGCACCCACTCGGTATGCAGCCAGAACTGGTAGAGCAGGTTGAGCGACAGCGTGGCGAACACCGCTTCCGGCATGAAGCCCAGCCAGATCATCGGCACGAAGAACAGGGAGTTGCCGGCGAGCTTGCCGGTCCAGCCGAAGCGATAGGCGACACCCAGGTTGAACTCGTTGGGCGAGTGATGCACGGCGTGTGACGCCCAGAACCAGCGCACCCGATGGGCCGCGCGGTGATACCAGTAGTAACAAAACTCCTGGCCGATGAAGAGCACGGTGAAGCTGGCGATGCCCCCCAGCGGGACGGTCGCCAGACGGTGCTGCCAGGCCAGTCCGATGAGCGGGCCCACGAGGCTGACGGACAGGAACGCGTAGACGACGTATTCACGCACCAGGGCGTCGGTGACGGATGCCGCCCAGGACCGCCAATTGTACGGACGGCGGGCGAGGAACGTCAGGATCAGGGCTTCGGCGGTCGCGAACGCGATGACGGCGGGCAGCGACCACTTCAGAACGGTGAACAGGGTCATCGGCAATCCTTGCGGAGGGCAACGGCGCATGAACCGTGCGGCGCGGCCCTCCGTCAGGTCTTGCCGATTTCCTGTGCCGGTTGGCCGATTCCCGAATTCGGCCGGTCGCCACGGGATTCGGCCTGTTTGCGATAGGCCGAGGGCGTCATGCCGGTGTGCGCCTTGAAGGCCCGATTGAAGGGGCCGATCGACTGAAAGCCGGCATCGAGGGCGATCGTCAGGATGGGAACGTCCGCCTGGCCGGGATCGGCGAGGGCTGCCATCACTTCGGCCAACCGATAGCCGTTCACGAAGCTCGAGAAGTTGCGATGGCCGAGCCGCTGGTTGATCAGCCGGCGCAGGCGGTACTCCGGCACGTCGAGCGCGGCGACCAGCGCGTTGAGGCCAAAGCCCTCCTGTCGATAGGCCTTTTCCGTCTCCATCAGCTCGATCAGCCGGGCCAGGAGAGCGTCATCCTGGTCGTCAGCTTCGATCGCCGGCGTCTGGAGGGCATCTGGGGCGGTTGGCTCGGGTGCAACAGCCGGCGGACGCCGCAGGGGGCTTTCTCCGCGTAGCCCCACCAGGGCGAAGCCCAGGGCCAGCGCCGCCAGCAGGGCCGCCTCGACCAGTCGACCGGTGGCACCGCCCGGTCGCCCGGGATCGAAGATGTCCATGAGGATCTGGCCGGCGGAATAAACCACGGCCAGGGTCGCCAGCAGGCGGCGCAGCCGCCGACGGCGTTCCAGCAGATCGTCCCGCAGACCGGAGAGAGCGCGTCCAGCCGCCAGAAGGACGAACACGAGCGCCAGCGCGCTCTCCACCGTCCCGATCCAGGGTTGCCGCGCCTGGAGATTGATGGCGACGACGATCGGCAGAACCGACCATGCCAGAGCGTCGCGCCAACCCGGCCGAAAGTCGTCGTCGAAAATCGTGCCCGCCCAGATCCAGAGCAGCGCCGATGCGCCCATCGCTGGAATCTGCAGGGGCCACAGCCAGGCGAAGGAGCGGATGCCGGCGACCGACAGGACGGCGACGCTGAGCGCAAGCAGGCCGCCGAACGGGCCCGAGTCCATCCGCGCCCGGTCGCGCAGGAAAACGAGACCGACCACCAGGAGGATCGCCGCCGTCGCGACGCGCAGGACAAGCTCGCCAGGCAGCATCCGCGAACTCTAGAACGGGTCAGGCCGCGCGCACCATCCTGGTCTCGCCCGCCTTGAGAACGCGGCCGTCGCTGGCGATGACATTCACGCTGCGCACCGGCTGGCCATGCTCGCGGTCCACCAGTTGCGACTTCGGCCCGTTGGTCGGCGCGTTGTCCTGGCCCCACAGCGCGAGCGACATCAGGACAGGGTAGAGGCTGCGGCCTTTGTCGGTCAGGCGATATTCCTGATAGGCGCTGCCGTCGGCCGCCGGCACCAGCTCGAGGATCTTCTGCTCGACGAGCGCGCGCAGGCGGCGCGTCAAGATGTTCTTCGACATGCCGAGGCTCTTCTGGAAGTCGCTGAAGCGTGTCGTGCCGCGCAACGAATCGCGCACGATCAGCAGGGACCACCAGTCGCCGATCACATCCAGCGCGCGGGCGATCGGGCACGCCGCCTTGTTCAGCCTTTTTCGACGCATGAGATAACCTCGTGCAAACGTGGTTGCATCATAGAACAAGTCCGCGATATGAGCCAACTGGTTCCATGATGAAACCTCGGGCATCCGGGGTGGGAGTACGCGATGTCCGACGCCGCAGCCGCCATTGCCGAGCGTTCAGCCGCGCTCGAGACAGGAGCACCCCAGCCACGGCTGGCCCAGGCCAAGCTGACCGGTGTCGAGCGCAAGGAGCGGGCGCGGGCCGCCATGCTGCACGGGCCGATCGTCCCGACCCTGGTGAAGATGGCGCTGCCGACCATCGGCGTGATGGTGGCGCAGACAGCGGTCGGCATCGCCGAGACCTACTATGTCGGCTTCCTCGGCACCGACGCGCTGGC
>DASXQC010000294.1:0-4363 GCA_036493235.1 Reyranella sp. | reverse complement strand
CGTCCGCCAGCCGTTGGCGGCCCTGCTCGACCCCGGCTTCGCGGGATTCCCGCGGCCGCGCCTCGTGCGCTTCGCCGCCGCCCTCGGCCTCACCGACTATGCCGAGTCCCTGCGGCCCTTCGTCGCCGCGCTGTTTGCGCCGGAGGAGCGCCGCCAGACCCTGGGCGAGCTGGTCGCCGCCGCCGGCCTGAAGCAGCTGCGCATCGCCGAGACCGAGAAGTACGCGCACGTCACGTTCTTCTTCAACGGCGGCGAGGAGCGCCAGTTCGACGGCGAGGACCGCATCCTGGTCCCCTCACCCAAGGTTGCGACTTATGATCTCAAGCCCGAGATGAGTGCGCCGGAGGTGACCGACAAGCTCGTCGAGGCGGTCGGCTCGGGCAAGTACGACCTGATCGTGGTGAACTTCGCCAATTCCGACATGGTCGGCCATACCGGCATCCTTGCTGCCGCCGTGAAGGCAATCGAGGCGGTCGACCAGAGCCTCGGCCGGCTGATGGAGGCCGTGAAGAAGGCGGGCGGCGTCATGCTGATCACCGCCGACCACGGCAATGCCGAGCAGATGTACGATGAAAAAACCCATCAAAAGCACACCCAGCACACGTTGAATCGGGTGCCGGTGCTGCTGTTCAACGGCCCGGCCGGGGTGCACTCGCTGCAGGACGGCAAGCTCGCGGACGTTGCACCCACCATGCTGGCCCTGATGCAGGTCGGCCAGCCGGCCGAAATGACCGGCCATTCCCTGCTATCGCAAGACGCCCGGCCGGCTGTCCTCCGGGCGCCCAAACCGGCTTCCGTGGCGGCCTCCGCGTGATTGTGATTTGGCCCCGGCTGCCACGCCTTGATCCTGCCAAAGACCGCCGGTTATTCTCGCGTTTGACGCCTAAAAACCCCCGCAAAGCTGTGGCGAGTATCGCCCGGGCCCGTACTGCAAAGGCAATCCTCCTATGACTCGTCTCAGTCTCGCTACCACCGCCGCGATTCTGGCCTTCGGCGCCGGCGTGGCCCTGGCCCCCGTGCTGGCCCAGGACAAGGCCGAGCCCAAGTCGCCGTCCGACAAGAGCGAGCTCTACCAGCAGCTCAACCTGTTCGGCGACGTGCTCGAGCGGGTGCGGCGCGACTACGTCGAGCCGGTCGACGAGAAGACGCTGATGGAAAATGCCATCCAGGGCATGCTCGCGTCGCTCGATCCGCACTCCAGCTACATGAACCCGAAGGTCTACAAGGACATGCAGGTCCAGACCCGGGGCGAGTTCGGCGGGCTGGGCATCGAAGTCACGATGGAGAACAGCGTCATCAAGGTGGTGTCGCCAATCGACGATACGCCTGCCTCCAAGGCCGGCATCCAGTCGGGCGACCTGATCTTCGCGCTGGACGGCGAGCCGGTGCAGGGAATGACCCTGCAGGAAGCGGTCGACAAGATGCGCGGCAAGGTCGGTGCGCCGATCAAGATCTCGCTGCGCCGCGCCAGCGTGAAGGATCCGATCGATCTCACGCTGACCCGCGAGACCATCAAGGTGAAGGCGACCCGCTATCGCCTCGAGGGCGACGTCGGCTACATCCGCGTCACCTCGTTCACCGAGCAGGCGACCTCGGGCGTGGTCGATGCGGTCGAGAAGATCAAGAAGGAGGCCGGCCCCAAGCTGAAAGGCTACGTCCTCGACCTTCGCAACAATCCGGGCGGCCTGCTCGACCAGGCGATCTCCATGGTCGACGCGTTCGTCGACAAGGGCGAGATCGTCTCGGTCAAGGCGCGCAAGGCAGAGGACGTGCAGCGCTGGAACGCCAAGCCGGGCGACATCGCCAACGGCCTGCCGATCGTGGTGCTGATGAACGGCGGCTCGGCCTCGGCCTCGGAGATCGTGGCCGGCGCCCTGCAGGATCATCACCGCGCCATCATCCTCGGAACCCGCTCGTTCGGTAAGGGTTCGGTGCAGACCATCATGCAGGTGACCGGCGGCGGCGCGATCCGCCTGACCACGGCGCTCTACTTCACACCGTCGGGCCGTTCGATCCAGAAGGAAGGCATCAAGCCCGACATCGAGGTCGAGCAGGCCAAGGTCGAGACGATCCAGCAGCGCGCGGGCTTCCGCGAGGAGAACCTGCGCGGCTCGATCCTCAACCCGAACGCCAAGCCGACCGATCCGGGCGCCAAGAAGATCGACGACAAGAAGACCGACGACAAGACCTCTCAGGCCAAGCCCGAGGCCGGCAAGGACGACAACAAGACGACCGCGGCCACGCCGGCCGCGACCGATCCGGACGAGCCGCCGAAGGACGCCGTGGCCGACTACCAGCTGATGCGCGCCGTCGACCTGATCCGCGGCATCTCGCTCTACAGCAGCCGCGGCAACTAAGCGCGGAGTCGGCATGGCGCCGGGGGTTACGGGCCGCCGACGCCTGCCGTCCTTTCTGGGCAGCGGCTACGTCCAGGCGTACGGCCTGATCATTGCCCTGACGATCGCCTGTGCGGCGATCGTCCGTGCCAGCCTCCCGGATGCGCCGGCGCCCGCCCCTGTCGTCGACAATGCGCCGCCGCCGCAGCCGCACGTGGCGGTAGCGCTCAAGCTGCCGCCGGCATCGCTGCTGAAGGTCGACTTCCGCAAGCTCCCGCCGGCCGACCGCGACGACATGAGCGAGGTGGTCGACGGCCAGCGCCTGCCCAAGATCTCCGCCAACGGCTGGATGCCGTGGATCGCCTACTCCCGCCGCTTCGATCCGGCGGGGCCGGCGGCGCGGGTCGGCCTGCTGATGATCAATCTCGGCGCCGACGAGGCGCTGACCAATCGCGCCATCGACGAGCTGCCCGGCGAGATCAGCCTCGCCTTCCTGCCCGGCACGCCGGACCTGCCGCACTGGCTGCAGCTCGCCCGCGACCGCGGCCACGAGAGCTATCTGATGCTGCCGGTCGAGGACCCGTCCGGTCCGGCCGAGCGCGGCATCCGGCCGATCGAAGGCAGCGCCGATCCGGCAGAGAACCTGCAGCGCCTGCGCGTGGCGATGTCGCGCGGCGCGGGCTATGTCGGTTTCGTCGTGCCCGGCCCCAGCGTGGTGTCGCGCTCCGACCTGATCGCCCGGCCGCTGATGAAGGAGCTGGCCGACCGCGGCCTCGCGCTGGTCGAGATCGGTCCGGCCGGTGTGTCGGCGATGTACCGCCTCACCGTGGAGCTCGGCATGGGCTATGCGCGCAGCTCGACCGTGCTCGACTACAAGCTCGCCGGCCAGGGCAACGTCGACAGCAATCTCGAGCGCCTGGTCGATTGGGCGAGCGAGCGTACCAACGAAAATGCGGCGCGGCACGATTTCGGCGTGCTGCAGCCGGACAACGCGGCGATCGACGCGATCGTCGCCTGGCGCCAGCGGCTCACCCACCAGAGCGCCGTGTCGCTGACGCCGGTCATCGGCCACTTCGAATGCCGCGAAACCTGCATGGCGCGCCTGCGCCGGCAGCCGGAGCAGCTCAAGCCATGAAGCTCGACGTCGCTCCGCAATTCTACCGGCCCAATGTCGGGCTGATGCTGATCGGGCGCGGGCGGCGCGTGTTCGTCGGCCAGCGGTTGAACCAGCCCGACGCCTGGCAGATGCCGCAGGGCGGCGTCGACAAAGGCGAGACGCCGGTCGAAGCAGCGTGCCGCGAGCTCGGCGAGGAGGTCGGCACGACCAGGGCGTTGCTGCTGCGCGAGAGCCGCGACTGGGTGACCTATGACGTGCCGGTGGCGATGCATCCGCGGCACTGGAAGGGTCGCTGGCGCGGACAGGCGCAGAAGTGGTTCGCGCTGGCCTTCACCGGCAGTGACAGCGACATCGATCTCGCCGCGCACGACCAGGAGTTCGGCGCCTGGCGCTGGGCCGCGGCAGACGAGCTGCCGGGACTGGTTGTCGCGTGGAAGCGGCCGGCCTACGAGGCTGTGCTCAAGGAATTCGCCGACCTCTTCTCATAGGACCGTGCAACTCCAGTTGCGCTCATGGAGTCTTGAGCGCCACTGGAGTGGCGCGGTCCAATGACTAAGCTCCGATCGCGGCGTACTTGGCGGCGCGGGAGCGCAGGAACCACAGGCCGGCGCGCGTCAGGCAGGCATTGAGCCAACCGGTTGTGCCGAGGCCGACGGCCTTCAGCACCATCGCCATCGCGCGCTGGACGTGGAATGGCCGGTAGAGCGGATAGGCGCGGCGGGCATAGGCTTGCTGGGCCCTGGCGCGGTCGTAGGGTGCATCCTGCGGTTCGTTGGCGGCGTAGTACGCGTAGGCGAGCTCGTCGTCCTCGCTCTCGGCCAGCCGCCCCCAGCCGATCCACAGCCGGCGCAGCTTGCTCAGCCGGTCGCGCTCGAGGCAGCGCTGCATGTGATCGAAGAAGAGCTTGTAG
>DASXQC010000293.1:0-2276 GCA_036493235.1 Reyranella sp. | reverse complement strand
GCGATCACGTCGCCCGCCGCCGTGACAACCAGCGGGTTGATCTCGATCAGCGAGCAGTCGAGTTCGGTGAAGGCCTTGTAGAGCGCGCCCAGCATCCCGACGAACCGGCCAACCTGCTTGCCGGTGAGGCCGAGCGCATAGGCGATCTTGCGGCCGTCGAACGCCTGATAGGCCGAGGCCGGATCGATCGGCTGCTTGACGATCTTGTCCGGCGAGTCGTGCGCCACCGTCTCGATGTCCATGCCGCCTTCGGTCGAGGCGACGATCGAGATGCGGCCGACCGCGCGGTCGACCAGCATCGAGAGGTACAGCTCGCGTTTGATCTCGCAGCCTTCCTCGATATAAAGCCGCTTGACGGTCCTGCCGGCCGGTCCGGTCTGCTTGGTCACCAGATCGTGGCCCAGCATCGCCTGGGCGTTGGCGCCGACCTCGTCGACCGTCTTGGAGACCCGCACGCCGCCCTTGCCGCCGGCATCGTTCTTGAAGTGGCCCTTGCCGCGCCCACCGGCGTGGATCTGGGCCTTCACGACGGTCACTGGTGTCCCGAGCTTGCGGGCCACGTCCATCGCCTCGTCCCTGGTGTAGGCGACCCCACCCTTGAGCAGCGGGACGGCGAATTTGGCCAGCAATGACTTGGCCTGGTATTCGTGGATGTTCATGCGGTCCTATTGCGCTGGCCGTCAGCAAAAAGCGTGCACACCAATGTAGGTTGTGAAACGCAACTGACAAGCAATGGCGGCACTTTATGAGTGCCGCCTTGCCTTGGCAACGTCGGACTGGTGACGGTTTTAAGTCCCCTCAGGGACCGTGCAAAACCATCTCGGATCAGCCGCCCGGATCAGGCGGCGGCGACGATCTTCTTGGTTGCCTCGACCAGCGCCTTCACGGCGCCGACCGACTTGTCGAACATCGCCTTTTCCTCGGCGTTGAAAGAAACCTCGACGATCTTCTCGATGCCGCCCGCGCCAATCACGACCGGCACGCCGATGTACAGGCCCTTCACGCCGTACTCGCCGTTCAGCAGGGCGGCGCACGGGATGACCCGCTTCTTGTCCTTGAGGTAGCTCTCGGCCATCGAGATCGCCGAGGCGGCCGGGGCGTAGAAGGCCGAGCCGTTGCCCAGCAGGCCGACGATCTCCGCACCGCCGTCGCGGGTGCGCTGGACGATCTTGTCGAGCTTCTCCTGGGTGGTCCAACCCATCTTCACGAGATCCGGCAGCGGAATGCCGGCGACCGTCGAGTAGCGGATCAGCGGCACCATGCTGTCGCCGTGGCCGCCAAGCACGAAGGCAGTAACGTCCTCGACCGAGACGCCGAACTCCTGCGCCAGGAACAGGCGGAAGCGCGCGGAATCGAGCACGCCCGCCATGCCGACCACGCGGCTGGCCGGGAAGCCGGTGACTTCCTGCATCAGGCCGACCATCGCATCGAGCGGGTTGGTGATGACGATGACGAAGGCGTTGGGCGCATTCTCCTTGATGCCCTTGCCGACCGCGTTGATGACCTTGGCGTTGATACCAACCAGGTCGTCACGGCTCATGCCGGGCTTGCGCGGCACGCCGGCGGCCACGATCACCACGTCGGCACCGGCGATGTCCTTGTAGTTCGACGAGCCCGCATAGTGGGCGTCGAAGCCCGCGACCGGCGAGAGCTGGGCGATGTCGAGCGCTTTGCCCTTGGCAGTGCCCTCGGCCTGCGGGATGTCGAACAGGACGACGTCGCCCAGGTCCTTCTGACCCGCCAGCAGAGCGAGCGTGCCGCCAATCTGTCCGGCGCCGATCAGCGCGATCTTCTTGCGAGCCATGCGAAATCTCCAAAAAACTGAAGGCGGCGCGTGGTAGCGCGATTCCGCTGGAGCGGCAAGAAGACCCCAATTTCCTCCCCATTCAAATGGGGAGCTGGCGCCGTCTTACGGCGACAGAGGGGTCACGAGTCCCGTACTGCGGCTCATGACCCCTCCGTCAGCGTGTGACGCTGACACCTCCCCATCAGAATGGGGAGGAATATTTCTTGATGTGCGCCAGCATCAGCTCGGTCGCCTTGGCCGGCGCATTGTCCATCACGAAGTGGCCGACGCCCGGCAGCACTTCCATCGCATAGGCCGCGGTCACGAACTCGCCCGTGCCCTTGGCGGCGTCGGGCCCGACGGTCGCGTCGGCATCGCCCCAGATGTAGAGCGTCGGCACCTTGATAGGGCCGAAGTCGCCCGACAGGCCCTTGTTCGAACGATACCAGGCGAGCGCCGCCTCGATCGCGTCGCGATTGCCGAGCACCGC
>DASXQC010000292.1:0-3224 GCA_036493235.1 Reyranella sp. | reverse complement strand
CGCGCGAGCTTGATCTCGCGGCGCAGCGCCGGGTTCTTCTCGGGATCGAAGCAATCGTCGCCAGAACCCTCGCAATTCACGCAGGCCTTCATCACGGCCTTCAGGTGCTTCTGGTTGATCTTGGAGCCGGTGACGAGAGCGGCGACCTTCTGCTCCTCCTTCACCTTCCAGTCGATATAGGTTTCGATGTCGGGGTGATCGACGTCGACCACGACCATCTTGGCCGCGCGGCGCGTGGTGCCGCCCGACTTGATCGCACCGGCGGCGCGGTCGCCGATCTTGAGGAAGCTCATCAGGCCGCTCGATCGGCCGCCGCCGGAGAGCTTTTCGCCTTCGCCGCGCAGCTTCGAGAAGTTCGAGCCGGTGCCCGAGCCATATTTGAACAGGCGCGCCTCGCGCACCCAGAGGTCCATGATGCCGCCCTCGTTGACGAGGTCGTCGCCAACGCCCTGGATGAAGCAGGCATGCGGCTGCGGATGCTCGTAGGAGGATTTCGAGCGGGTCAGCTTGTGGGTGAAGGGATCGACGTAATAGTGGCCCTGGCCGGGACCGTCGATGCCGTAGGCCCAATGAAGTCCGGTGTTGAACCATTGCGGCGAGTTCGGCGCGACCATCTGCATGGCGAGCTGGTAGCGCAGCTCGTCGTAGAAGGCGGAGGCGTCTTCTTCGCTCGAGAAGTAGTTGCCCTTCCAGCCCCAGTAGGTCCAGCAGCCGGCAAGCCGGTCGAACACCTGCTTGGAGGAGTGCTCGCCGATATAGCGCTCGTTCTCGGGCAGGAGGGCCAGCGCCTCGGTGTCCGCCACCGAGCGCCACAGGAAGGAGGGAACGGTCTCTTCCTCGACCTTCTTCAGTTTTGCGGCGACGCCGGCCTTGCGGAAGTATTTCTGCGCCAGCACGTCGGAGGCGACCTGCGACCAGGCGCCGGGGACTTCGACATCATCGAGATGGAAAACCACCGAGCCGTCAGGATTCCGTATCTCGGATGTCGTCAATCTGAAATCAATCGCGGCGTAGGGTGACTGGCCTGAGGTGGTGTTGCGGCGTTCGATTCGCATGGTCGTGCCCCGTATTCTTGACCGCACCGCCTACCCGGTCGGCGCAGCGTTTGTTGTTTCCTAAGCGAACCTCCCAAGCCGGCGCCCAAAACGACGGCCGTTCGTCCGCATGCTCAAGCCGGTGGACCCGGCCCTGTTTCTCTTCAACGCCCCGCCACATCACTTCGGGCCTGTTTCCGGCCCTTCGCTTCTCGCCCCGAAACCCCAATTTCGGGCAGACAAGCCCTCGACCCGCTGCCTCGACCGGCTGAGCGGATTGGTTACCTCTGGGAAGCCCTTTGGGAGCGACCGGCGGGACCCAAACACACGCGCGCCGAACAGGTGAAAGCTAGGACGACTCCGTTACGCCCGTCAAGAACTAGTATGAGTTCCTGAATCAAATACTAAATATGGTGGAAAGGGTGGGAAAACAGGGGGGAGTGCCGCGCCTGTGATCGAGCCAAGTATCAGTGAGTCCAAGAGGATTCGCCAAGCGAAAAAATTGACTCTCGCGGTGTGAATTCTCGTCTCTCCCGCTCTTCACAGGAGACATATTTTTACCCCTTGGGGGATTGCCTCGGAGAGACTCACATAGGGCTACGAGCGCAAGAGGGTAGCCATGTCGGCGAGCGTGTGGTCGCCGGCCTCGCGACGGGGCAAAACGGCCTCGCTGATTCCCTGCCGGGCCATTCCACCCCATGAAAATTCCGACGCCTGCGCCCGCGCGTATCTCTGCCGCCGGGCTTCTTTTCCTTGCGATCACCTCGGTCGGCTGGGGTTTCAACTGGCCCGTCACCAAGTTCCTCATTGGCGAGCTGCCGCCTCTCACCCTGCGTGGCCTCTCCGGCGTGGCCGGCGCGCTGCTGCTGGCGGCGCTCGCGATTCTGCGCCGGCAGAGCCTTCATGTCCCGCGCGAGATCTGGCCGCGGCTGCTGCTCGCGGCCGTCCTCAACGTCACCCTCTGGATGGTGGTGATGGGGCTCGCACTCGTCTACCTGCCGGCCAGCGAGGCGGCGCTGATCGCCTACACGATGCCGGTCTGGGCTTCGCTGATCGCCTGGCCCGTGCTCGGGGAGCGGCCGACGCTGCTCCGTACGCTGGCGCTGCTGATGGCGTTCGCGGGGCTTGCCTCGATCATGGGCGGCAACGGCATCGCCGCCAGCGAGGCGAAACTGCCGGGCATCATTATGGCGCTGTCAGGTTCGGTCGGCTTTGCCGTCGGCACCGTGCTGTCGAAGCGGCGGCCGATCCATCTGCCGCCGATTCCGGCTGCGGCCTGGCAGGTCGGGCTCGGCTGCCTGCCGGTCGCGATCATCGGCCTCCTGGTCGAGACCACGCATCTGGAGAAGGTGACGACGCTGGGCGCGTGGCTGCTGATCTACTCGGTGCTCGGCCAGTTCTGCATCGCCTATGTCGCCTGGTTTGCGGCACTGGCGCGGCTACCTGCATCGGTCGCGGCGATCGGCACCATGGCGGTGCCTGTCATTGGCGTCGTGACATCGGCGATCGCACTGCACGAGCCGCTCGGGGCAGGGCAGATTGCCGCGCTGGTCTTCACGCTCGCCGGTGTGGCGCTGGCGACCAAGTCATAAACGCGAACGGCGCCTTGCGGCGCCGTCCTCAATTCATCAAGTCGATTCCAGACGATTACGGGCAGGGATGCCGCCGGCCGTCGTTACCGAGAAAAGTCTGCGAACCCGGATCCCAGGAACGGTAGCGCTGCGCACAGTAGCTCGCATCACCGCCGCCGCCGGGGACGACGACGGTCGTGCCGTCATCGTAGTAGCCGTTGTCGGCATAATAGTTGGGGTCGGAGCCGTAGTAATAGGGATCGTCATAATAGGCGTACGAACCCAGCGCCGCGCCGGCGACCACGCCAGCCGCTACACCCGGGAAGAACCGGCCGTGACGGAAGTGACCGCCACGCCAGTTACCGCCATGCCAGTTGCCGCCGTTCCAGTTGCCGCCGGCGACACGTGCTCCGCTGAAGCCCGGTCCGCCGCCGCGCGCTGCGGGAGCTGCCGCGAAGTTTGCGCGACCAGCCGAGAAGTTGCCGCCGCCCACGCGCGCTGCGCCGAAGTTGCCGCCGCCCATTGGCGCGCCGCCACCCATGCGCGCACCGCTGAATCCGCCGCCACCGGCGTGGCCGCCAAATCCGCCGCCGCCGCCATGGCCGCCTCCGATGCCGCC
>DASXQC010000291.1:0-7291 GCA_036493235.1 Reyranella sp. | reverse complement strand
GCGGTGCTGTTCGTGCGCTCGCCGCACGCGCACGCTCGAATCAACGGCATCGACAAGGCCGACGCGGTGGCGTTGCCCGGCGTGATCGCGATCTACACCGCCGAGGACACCGCCGCCGATGGGCTTGGCCACCTGCCGGCGATCAGCGAGATCCGCGACGCAGCCGGCAACCGCCACGTCGAGCCGCCGCACCTGCCGATGCCGGTTGGCAAGGTGCGCCATGTCGGCGACATCGTCGCAATGATCGTGGCCGAGACGCTTGAGCAGGCACGTGACGCGGCGGAAGCGCTGACCATCGACTACGACCCACTGCCCGCCGTCGTCACCGTGGCGCAGGCGCTCGCGCCCGACGCGCCGCTGGTCCACGACGAGGCGCGCGGCAACCTGATGTGCCGCTGGAGCAAGGGCGACGCGGCGGCCACCGATGCGGCCTTCGCCAGGGCGGCGCACGTCACGCGACTGTCGATCCGTTCGCCGCGCCAGGTCGTGCACTATCTGGAGACCCGCTCGGCGTGGTCGCGCTACGACGTAGACGGCGATCTGGTCACCGTCACCTTCCCGTCGCAGGGCGTGCAGATCCTGCACCGGATCCTGTGCGACCAGATCCTCAAGGTGCCGAAGGACAGGCTGCGGCTGGTAACCCAGGATGTCGGTGGCGGCTTCGGACCGAAGTTCCCGATCTATCCCGAGCCGACCCTGATCGCCTGGGCGACGCGCAAACTCCGGCGCGGCCTGCGCTGGGCCAGCGAGCGCGGCGAGCATGCGCTGAGCGACAGCCATGCGCGCGACCTCGTCGCCACCGGTGAGCTCGCGCTCGACAAGGATGGCCGTTTCCTCGGCGTGCGCGTGACGGCGCAATCCAACTACGGCGCCTACGTCTCGATGTTCGCGCCGACCATCTCGACCACCGGCCTCGCCAAGGTGATCTCTGGCCTCTACCGCATTCCGGCGATCCGCGTCGATTTCGACTGCGCCTTTACCAACACCGTGCCTGTCGACGCGATCCGCGGCGCCGGCAAGCCCGAAGCGCTGTTCCTGCTCGAACGGCTGGTCGATCTCGCAGCACATGAGACCGGCCGCAGCCCCGTCCAGCTGCGCCGACTCAACCTGCTGACGGCGGCCGAGATGCCCTATGCCGCGGCGAGCGGCTACACCTACGACGCCGCCGACTGCCCGCGCCTATTCGAGACGGCGCTGAAGGCCGCAGACAATGCGGGCTTCGAGACGCGGCGCGCGGCCAGCGAAGCCACGGGCAAGCGGCGTGGCCTCGGCATTGGTTGTCACCTGCACGGCACCGGCGGTATCGCCGACGAGCATGTCGTGGTCGACGTCCAGCCCGATCGGCTGGTGGCGCGGCTCGGCACGCAGAGCCAGGGACAGGGCCATGAGACGGTGTTCGCCCAGGTGCTGGCTCAGGCGTTGGGCGTGCCGGTCGAGCGCATCGAGGTGCGCCAGGGCGACACGCGGACGATTCCGCGCGGCGGCGGCACCGGCGGCTCGTCCTCGACCATCATCAGCGGCACGACGCTCAAGCGCGCGGCCGACGTGGTGATCCAGCGCGGCCGCGACCTTGCCGCCGAACGGCTGGAGACGGCGCCGGCCGATATCGCCTATCGCGACGGCGTCTTCGAGATCGTCGGCACCGACCGCCGGGTCGGCCTGTTCGAGCTGGCGGCGACCAGGCCGTTCAGCGGCGACGCGGTGTTCGCCGACAAGATCGAATCCTTCCCGACCGGCGTCATGGTCTGCGAGGTCGACGTCGATCCGGAAACCGGCGCGATCGCGCTCGATCGGTTGGTGATGGTGGCGGACTGCGGCGCGGTGGTGAACGCGCGGCTGCTCGCCGGGCAGATCCACGGCGGCATGGCGCACGGCGCCGGCAACGCCCTGCTCGAGGAGGCGCGCTACGACGAGGAGACCGGGCAGCTCCTCACCGGGACCCTGATGGACTACGCCCTGCCGCGCGCCGACGACCTGCCCTCGTTCGAGGTCGAGACCATCGCCACCCCCTCGCCGAACAACTTCATGGGCCTGAAAGGCGTCGGCGAGCTGCCGACCAACGGCGCGCCCGCCGCCGTCGCCAACGCCGTGATGGACGCCCTGCGCCCGCTCGGCGTACGCCACCTCGACATGCCGCTGACGCCCGAGAAGGTCTGGCAGGCGCTCCAGCGCTAGATCGAATCTCAAGAGTCTCAGGCCCTGAGCAGCCTTCGATGTCGATGGCACAAAGGTTTGTCGCACCGAATCGCGAGTCTCCCGGACCCTGTGTGCATGTGCAGGGGGTACACCCCTCCTTCCACTCAGGTGAGGTGCCCGAGAATAAAAGATTGCCTATCGATTATTAGTATACCATCGATGAACACCGATTTCCACCTCTCTTTCGCCGAACACCCGGGCACGAGACTTTACCGATCTCTCGGAATGAACCCGGGAACGCCGGTTTCGACGACGTTGTTGAAGCGGATGTTGGTCGCGACGCGGTCGCGGAGCTCCTGCAGGGCGTCGTCCGGCAGGGTCGAGATCTCGAAGTTCTCGCGGATGCGATCGGGCTTGGTCGACGTGGTCAGGAATGCCGTGCCGCGCTGGACCGCCCAGGTGAGCACGACCTGCGCAGGCGTTTTGCCGACGCGCCGGGCGATGGCGACGATCACCGGATCGTCGAGCAATCGCGGGTTCATCGCATGCCCCAATGCCGCGAAGGCGAGCAGCACGATGCCCTGCTCGCGGCAATAGTCGAGCAGGTCCCATTCCGGGAGATACGGATGGGATTCGACCTCGACCACCGCCGGCTTGATCCTCGCGGTGTCGACGATCTCGCGCAGCTTCTCCAGGTTGACGTTCGACAGGCCGATCGCTCCGCACCGCCCCTCGTCCACCAGGCTCTCCAGCGCTTGCCATGTCTCGCGCAGCGTCACGCCGGAATCGTAGACGATGCGGCCGCTGCCATCCTTTGGCTCCTGCTCGTCGCCCGGCTGGAAGGCAAAGGGCGTGTGGACCAGATAGCAGTCCATATGGCCGAGCTGGAGCCGTCGGCAGCTCGCCTCGAAAGCCGGTTTGACCCGCTCCGGGCGATGATTGTTATTCCAGAGCTTGGTGGTGACGAACACGTCTGCGCGATGGATCGCACCCGCCTTGAACACGTCCTGCAGGGCGTCGCCGACGGCCTGTTCGTTGCGATAGCGTTCCGCGCAATCGAAGTGACGGAACCCCGCTTCCAAGGCGGCCTTGGTCGCCTGTCTGGTCGCGACGGGATCGGGAATCAGCGTCCCGAATCCGACAGCCGGCATTGCGCCCGATCCGTGGTTGAGGGGGATCTTCGCAAAGCGAAGCGCGTCGGGGGCGGTCATGCCGGGTTATTTCGCCTTCAGCGTCTCTATGAGAAGCTTGGCCGTAAGACCCGACGAGGCGGGATTCTGGCCGGTGATCAGCTTGCCGGAAACGACCGTGTGGACGCCCCAGTTCTTGACCTTGGAGAAGATGGCGCCGAGCTTCATCATCTCGTCCTCGACCAGGAAGGGCACGACCTTCGTCAACCCGACATCCTCTTCCTCGCCGTTGGTGAAGCCGGTCACGGTCTTTCCCTCGACGAACAGCTTGCCCTCCGGAGTCTTCACATGGCGGAGCGCGCCGGTGGAGTGGCAGACGACGGCGAAGACCTTTCCGGCCGCCACGAGTGACTCGATCAGCCTGATGGAGTGCCTGTCCTCGGCGAGGTCCCACATCGGCCCATGACCACCGGGGTAGAAGACGGTGTCATAGTCTTCCTGCTTCACGCTCTCGAGCGGCACCGTCTTGTCGAGCCGGGCGCTGGCGTCGGCATCCTTCTCGAACCGGCGCGTGATGTCGGTCTGGAAGTTCGGCTCGTTGCTCTTGGGGTCGAGCGGAGGGCGCCCGCCCTTGGGCGACGCCAGGGTGACCTGGATGCCGGCGTCCTTGAAGACGTAGTAAGGCGCCGCGAGCTCCTCGAGCCAGAAGCCGGTCTTGCGCCCCGTGTTGCCGAGCGTGTCGTGCGACGTGAGAACCATCAGGACTTTCATGGAGAATTCCTTTCCTTCATCAGCTCGACCCATTGAGCGCGTGATGGGCCCGGCTCGAACGCGTCGCCGAAGTATTGTGTCTCGCGGGCCACCTTGCCGTCCTTCAACTCCATGATGCTCACCGTGTATGACGGTTGTCCGTCATACGTGAGCACGAACTCGGTGATCCAGAGGTCGCCCCCGCCCACGATGCGTCGCACGGCGAAGTGTTTCGTGTTGGGTTGCGCGGTGCGCGACGCCTGGATATGGCGCCGGCCACGGATACGCTCGCCCGACTGCGGATACTCGAGCACGGCATCTTCGCGGTAGATCTGGTGCTCGGCCTCGAAGTCGCTGGCGTCCGACGCGGCCCAGTGCTGATCCAGAGCCGTTCGAAACTCCCGATCGTCCATCTCGATCGTCTCCCGCGCTGGTAACGGACGTCAGGATGCCAACCCACACTGATGTCTTCGAGGCCCGGGCCACGGCGATTCGGCCCGGCCAGCGTCCCGGGATCGAGGGAGCGGCGAACTGGATTAAGAGCGGCCGAGGCGGCGCAGCGTGACGGCGATGGCCTCGCGGGTCGCCGGCGGCTGCTCGGCGATGGCGCGGGCCAACAGGTCGAGCTGGCCGCGCAGGGTATGAACCTGGTCGACCAGGCCGACGATGGTCTCGACCGCCTCGTTGTCGAAACCGACATCGTCCTCGAGCTCGGCCAGCAGGCGCACGCGCGCCACGTCGATCTGCTCGAAAGACCAGGCGTCGGCGCCGCCGGTTGGCCGCAGCAGGCCCCGCGCCACCCAGCGCTCGACATGCATCACGGTCAGCCGGTTGTGCAGGCTGAGCAGCTCGTCGAGCGTCGTCATGTGAACTGCTCCATCGCCGCGCGCGGATCGTAGGCCTTGCCGGCCTCCCATGATTCGAGGAATTCCTTCAGCTTGTCGTCCGCGTTGTCGGGCAGCACGATCTTGAGCTTCACGTACTGGTCGCCGCGCTGCTTGGTCTTGCGGTCGAGCAGGCCGCGGCCCTTCAGCCGCAGCGACTTGCCGGCATTGGAGCCGGCCGGGATGCTCAGCATCACCGGGCCGCCGACCGTCGGCACCTTCACCCGACTGCCCAGCACGGCCTCGGTCACCGTCACCGGCAGCTCGATGTGGATGTCATTGTCGCGCGGCTCGAAGAACGGATGCGGTTCGACGCGGATCTCGACATAGGCGTCGCCGGCCGGCTTGCCCTTGGCACCCGGCATGCCCTGCCCCTTCAGCCGGAGCGTCGTGCCGTCGGCCGTGCCCTCGGGCACGTCGATGTCGAGCGTGCGGTTGTCGGGCAGGCCGACCCGCTGCTTGCCGCCGCGCGCCGCCACCAGGAACGGCACCGTGAGGGAATAGGTGATCGGCATGCCGCCCATCTCGAAGCCATCGCCGTCGAAGCCCGGCTGTTCGCCGCCGAAGCGGAAGCCGCGCGAACCGCCGCCCTGCTGGCGGAACATCTCGAAAATATCGCCCATGTCGGCGAAGGATTCGTGGCCGCCACCGCGCTGATACTTGAAGCCTTCGGGGCCGCCGGCCTGATCGCGATAGAAGCCGCGCGGCGGCACTTCCTGGCCGGTGCCGTCGATCTCGCCGGCATCGAATCGGCGGCGCTTCTCCTTGTCAGACAGTATCTCGTTGGCCTGCGAGATTTCCTTGAACTTGGCCTCGGCAGCCTTGTCGCCGGGATTGAGGTCGGGATGGTGCTTCTTGGCGAGCTTGCGGAAGGCCTTGCGGATCTCTTCCTCGGACGCAGTCCGGCTCACCCCCAGCACGGAGTAGGGATCGCTCATGGCCCTAAATATTGTGCGGGTTCAGGCAGTTGCAAGGGCCTCGCGATGGCGGCCGAGCGCGTCGGCGAACAGCCGGTACTTGACCGAATCGACCGACAGCTCGCGGCCCCAATTCACCAGGTCGCCCCACGGGTCGTTGAGCTTGCCCAGCCCCGAGACGATCGCCACCACCGTGCCGACCTCGAGCTTGTGCTCGACGGCCATCAATCCGCCCACGCCCAGCGCGACCGCGACGGCGGCGTGATACATGAAGTTCATCGCCAGGTTCATGCTGAACTTGATCTTGTAGATGCCCATGTTCAGCGCGAACACGCGCTGGATGCCGTCCTCCTCCGGCACGCCCTTGGCGACGATGTCGCCGCCGACATGACGCAGCGTCGTCACGCGCTCGGCGGCGCGCCGGTTGATGGCGTGCTGCAGCGCCGGCACGAACAGCAGCTGCGGCAGCAGGAAGGCGGCGCTCAGCGCCAGCGCCCACCATTCGAGCGAGGTCATGTAGCCAATCACGCTGACCAGGATACCGATCTGCAGCAATGGCTCGGAAAAGGCCATGCCGACGAAGCCGCCGATTGGCTCGGCTTCGGAGACGACCATGGCGGCGTGCGTGCCGGTCTCGCTGTCGTCGTCCGGGTTGGCCTCCTGCTTGGCCTCGCGGCCAATATCGCGATGCTGGGGCTCGTGCAGGCCCGCCTCGCGCAAGGTCTCGCGAAGGGTCCGCACCGCATCCTCGCTGACCCAACCGCGATAGACATTCAGCGCCAGCTTGAGGGCCTGCTCAAGCAGCGCGACGCCGGCATAGGCGACGGCCAGCCAGACGATGGTCGTGGTGGCCCCGTTCTTGATCGCGTCGTTGACGATGCGGCGCTGGATCTCGAGCGGCACCGAGGTCAGCAGGAACACCCCCGTCGCCAGCGCCGCCAGCCCGAGTTGGTGCTTGCCTGAGGTATGTAGCACGTACCTCAGGATCGATGACGGAAGCGTAGCCGACGGCATCGCAAAGAAACGCCTAAAGGTTACCCGCGTTCCCGCTCATTGGACCGCGCGCATCCTGCGCGCTTATGAGCGGGCTGGAAGCCCGCGGTCCACTGGATCAGAGGGCCAGGACTGCCTTGGCCACGATATTGCGCTGAATCTCGTTAGAACCGGCGTAAATCGTCGACGCCCGGTTGTTGAGGTAGAGCGGCGTGGCGGTGATGCCGTAGTCGGGCGTCACCGCCGGCTCATTGTGGCCCAGTTCGCGGGCCTCGGGCTCGAACGGGGCGGCGTACCAGGCGAGCGCCTCGACGCCGAGATGGTCGAGCGCCTGCAGGGTCTCGCTGCCACGGATCTTCATCTGCGAGGAGACGGCGCCGGGATTGCGACCCTTGCTGAGGTCGGACAGCACCTGCAACTCGATCATCTCCAGCGCCTGCACGGCGATCTCGGCCTCGGCCAGGCGTTCGGCAAAAGTGCG
>DASXQC010000290.1:0-2233 GCA_036493235.1 Reyranella sp. | reverse complement strand
TACGACACCAACTACGAATTGGTGGAGACGGTGTTCGGCGGTCACGGCTCCAGGCGGCACGGCGTCGACGACCGGCTGGAGAACGGCGTCTACAGCTTCCAGTACCACCCCGAGCTGGCGCGCGATCCCTCGGTCAACGAGGGCCGCGGCACGCTCGACTATGTGCGCTATTGCATCAACCTCGCCGAGCGCAAGCACTACTGGATCGCGACCCAGGCCGAGCTCTACCAGCGCATGGCCGACTACGAGGACCTCAAGCTGGACATCCGTGACGGCGGCCGCACGGTCACGATCTCGAACCCGACCGACCGGCGCATTGTCGGGATGGTAATCGAGCAGCGCTTGCCGTTCGGCAGCGTCTGGCACGGCCAGGAGGAACTCATCCATGTGGCGCGCGGCGGCTTCGTCACCGTCCCGCCGCTCGCACCTGGTGCTGCGATCACGCTGCAGTTCAAGGAAGAGGAAGTAGAGGAGCTGCTGCTGCGGCATCCGAGCAACAAGGGCCTGGTGGTCCTGGACGCGCGCCGCGACCCGCGCACCAACGACGTGCGCATCCTGGTCAGCGTCTGCCGCAAGCAGCCGCTTTGCATCGAAGGCGTCGATCCCGAGGGCGCTTACGAAGTCGAGGTCGAGGGCCGACCGGTGCAAAACTTCGGTGTGCGTACGGTGCGCACCATACAGGCGCGGCTTGCCAAGAAGACAGAGGCCGCAGTGGCGCCGACACGGCGCACTTATACGCCGGGCACGACGCGTTTTCTCGATCTGGAAGTCGAGGGCGAGGAGAATAACTTCGTCGAGCGCACGATCCGCATCCGCAAGATCGCGGAGCCGCAGGCGTCGGCAGTGAAGGCCGAGCTGATTGCGGCCATTCCCGCCAAGCGCGGACGCGTGACCTGACGGTTATTGCCCGCCGAGGTAGGCGATCTTGATGCGTGGATCGGACGCAATTTCCGCAGCTGGTCCCACCATGAACAGCCGGCCGAGTTCCATCACGATGCCGGTGTCGGAGATCTGCAGCGCGCCATGGGCATTCTGCTCGACCACCAGAACGGTCAGGCCGCCGTCGCGCAATTGGGCAATCATCTCGAAGATCTGGTCCTGGTTGCCGGGGGACAGGCCGAGCGAGGGCTCGTCGAGCAGGAGAAGCTTGGGGCCGGTCTCCAGCACCATCGCGGTTTCCAGGATCTGCTGTTCGCCGCCGCTCAGATTGCCGGCCAGCACGCCGAGCTTTGCCGCGAGCAGGGGGAAGCGCGTCAACACCTTGTCGATCGCCTGCCCGGCAGCCGGTCCGGGCAAGGTATAGGCGCCGAGCTCGAGATTCTCGCGCACGGTCATCAGCGGGAAGTTGCAGCGGCCCTGCGGCACCAGGCCGACGCCGAGCTTCAGCCGTTCCTTGGGAGACAGGTGCTCGATGGTGCGGCCAGCGAAATGGATGGTACCGCTGAAATAGCGGGTCTGGCCATAGATCGCGCGCAGCAGCGTCGACTTGCCGGCGCCGTTGGGTCCGATGATCGTGCTGATGCTGCTGGCTGCGATGTCGATCGAGAAGTCAACCACGACCGGCTCGTCGGTGTAGCCGACCGAGAGCTTGTCGATCGAGAGGATTGGCTCGGCGCCCGGATTACCCATTGGCTTTGGTCTTGCCGAGATAGGCTTCCAGAACGCGCGGATCGCTGCGGATCAGGCTGGGTGGTCCGTCGGCGATCTTGGCGCCCTGCTCCAGCACAATGACCCGGCTGCACAGCGACATGATGAAGTCGATGTTATGCTCGACGATCAGCAGCGCTACGCCCTCGGCATTGAGCTTGCGGATCACGTGCTCGATGCGCCGCACCATGGTCGGGTTGACGCCGGCCACGGGCTCGTCCAGCACGACGAGACGCGGCCGTGACATCATGCTGGCGGCGATGGCGAGCAGCTTGCGCTGGCCATATGACAGGATCGCGGCCGGGGCGGTGGCGTAGTCGGCAAGGCCGACGGTGGCCAGCAGGTCGTGGGCGCGAGCTTCGGCGGCGCTCTCGGCGGCGCGCAGCGGCTTGCCGCGCCACAACGCCTGCAACCAGCCCACGCCATCGTTCTCCTGCGCGGCGAGGCAGAGGTTTTCGAGCAGGGTGAGTTCGTCGTAGGCGCGCACGGTCTGGAAGCTCCGTGTCAGGCCCGCGCGCGCGATCTTGTGCGGCGGCAGGCCGGTGAGATCGACGCCGCCCAGCGACCACTGGCCGCCGTTGGCGGG
>DASXQC010000289.1:0-2938 GCA_036493235.1 Reyranella sp. | reverse complement strand
TACCTCTATCACGCGTTGTCGAAGGTCCATCGAATAGGGTGCTGCCATCCACGCTGGCCTCCTGCCCAGCCGATAGGTTGAATCAGATCAACCGACCGTTGGGAATCCCTTTCGATTCCTTCCTATGTCATCTCGCTCTAGGCTAGTCAGTTGGTCTCGGGCTGAGCGTCGAGCCAGGCGCGGGCTTCGTCGAGATCGACGAATGCGCGGCCCGGCATGTCGCGCTTGTCGAGATTGAGCACGCGTGCGGCGAGCTCGAAATACTGAACCGGCGAGACGAGGGCGAGCGCGCCGCGGCGTCCCATGCTGGCATAGGCGCTGATCCGCGCGGCCAGCCGCATCACTTCCTCGTCGGTGTACTTGCCGTAGGAGGTGCGGCCGTCGAACAGCTTGCGGTAGGGCAGGGCGTCGCCGACGATCACCGCATCGAGGAACTCCTCGATGTCCTCGAGCGACAGCTCGCCCTCGGCGACCGCCTCGACCCACCGCTTGGCGTGGTTGATCTTCACCTTGATCGGCATGGCGATCACTCCTCCTGCCCGAGCCAGCGGCGGGCGTCTTCGATGGTGCCGAACAGCCGCATCGGCCGCTGCGCGCCGCCAAGATTCATGAAGCGCTGGAGGATTGCGCTCGCCTCCTTGCCCATGGTGACGGCAGCGACCGGGCCTCGCGGGTCGTGCACTTCGTAGGCGCTCACCCGCGCGCCCAGCACCATGACGTCGTCGTCACTCAGGCACGGCCTCGCTTCCCGCGCGTCAAACAGCTTCGAATAGCCCATCGCATTCTGTACGACGAGGGCATCGAAGTAGTCCAACAACTCCGGAAGAACGATGGGCCCGTGGGCCCTGACAGTGACGAATCCTTTTTCGTGGTCGATACGATACTCGACAGCCAACTCCCCAGCTCCCAGCTATCCCCGAAAGGACGAGTTCCCACACTCGTCCGCTGAACAAGCTAGCTGATGTTCACGAACGTGCAACCTGTGCAGCGACGCATACCCACCCGCCATTACGTCGCGCCCAGATGTCGGTGTAGCGGCCGCTGCCCGGCTGTCCGCCGTCGAGATAGGTGTAGCTGGTGCGGGCGTGGATGATCGCGAAGTCGCCCATGACCCGGATGTTCACGTCGTGACACGCCAGATCACGGATCTTCGCCGGAGCCGCGATTTGCTTGAGAAATCCCGCCCTGTCCACAAGCGATCCGTCGGGATTGGTGTTGAGGAAATCCTCGGCGAGTATCTCGTCGAAACGCTTCACATCCGACTTCTGCACCGATGCGATGTAGTCGCGATTCAACGCCTCAAGTTCGTCGTCGTGCCGGTTTGTCACAACATCACTCCTTCGTGAGCGAGGAGCCACTGTTTGCGATGCAGCCCGCCGCCGTAGCCGGTCAGGCTGCCGTTCGAGCCGATCACACGATGGCAGGGCACGACGATGCTGATCGGGTTCTGGCCGTTGGCCAGCCCGGCCGCGCGCACGGCCTTGGGCTTGCCGATGCGACTCGCCAGCTCGGCATAGCTGATCGTCGTGCCGTCCTTGATTTTTCTCAACGCTTTCCAGACGCTGGTCTGGAAATCCGTCCCGCTGGTGGCGACGGCCAAGTCCTGGAGCACGCCGATCTCGCCCTTGAAGTACCGCCGCATCGCCGAGGTCAGCCCGCCCGGATCGCGCTTCGGGGTGAGCGTGTAGCGGCCCTTGCCGTAGTAGCGGTCGAGCAGGAGCTTCATGCGCTCCTCGTGGTCGGTCCAGTCGATGGTGCGGAGCGCCCCGTCGGCGTCGGCGATGACGATCAGCTCGCCGATCGGCGAGGCGAGGCGGTCGATGAAGAAGTCGTTAGCCATGGTTCGCCATCCTGAGGTGCTGGGCGGCATAGGCGTGCCAGGGCCGCCAGGCCGGCGGCGCGTTGGCGTCGATGGTAGCGACGGTCTCGCGGTCCCACTCACCCGGCGCGCGCAAACCGGGGCGCTTGGCGATCAAGGGCGCCAGTTTGGGATCCTGCGCGAGATGGCTGCCGATGGTGGCGATGTCGGCGCCGAGGTCGAACACCCGCTTGACCCGCGCAACGATGGCGGGGAGCGCTCGCACCTCCGGGAAGCGGATGGTGACGGCCACCGAGTTGCGCTCGGGCAGATGCGAGACCGCGACCGTGCCCGTCTTGCCGTCGAGCTCGATGCGGCGATGCCACATGCCATCGTCGATCCATTCGACCTTCTTGCGGCCGCGCTGGCTGAGCGCCTCCAGGATGCCCGGCCAGTCGTAGGGGGGCCGGTAGGAGAGGCGAAGCGTTACGCCGTCCCTCGCCGAGGTGTCCGGTCGCCGCGCTCGTCGCAAGGCGCTGGGCGGGCGACCGAACATCTTGAGGAAGATCTCGTTGAAGCGGCGCACGCTGCCGAATCCGGCCGACAGCGCGACCTCGGTCATTGGCAGTTGCGTGTCATGGATCAGGTGCTTGGCGAACAGCACGCGCCGGGTCTGCGCCACGGCGATCGGTGAGGCGCCGAGATGCTGCTGGAACAGCCGGCGCAACTGCCGGCCGCCGACGCCCAGCCGCTCGGCCAGCGCCTCGACGCCGGCCTCGCTCTCGTCGAGCGCGCCTTCGGCGATCAGCTTCATCGCCCGCGACACGGTGTTGGACGAGCCGCGCCAGAAGGCGAGCTCCGGCGCGGTCTCCGGCCGACAGCGCAGGCAAGGGCGGAATCCCGCCTCCTGCGCCGCGGGGGCCGAGGCGAAGAAGCGGCAGTTCTCGAATTTGGGCGGCCGCGCGGGGCAGATCGGCCGGCAATAGATGCCGGTCGAGGTCACGCCCACGAAGATTCGGCCGTCGAACCGGGCATCGTGACTCTGGAAGGCCCGGTAGCAGGCTTTGCGATCCAGTATTTCCATGCCGTCCAAGATGAGCCGGTCGGCCGGTGGCTGCTGGCGGTTTTCGGACATCATTG
>DASXQC010000288.1:0-3772 GCA_036493235.1 Reyranella sp. | reverse complement strand
ACCTCACCGGTAACCGCAAGGGTTCGATCATCACCGCCGACGACGTGATCGACGGATCGGCGGGCCTGGTCTCGGTGTTCATCGAGCAGCCGCAGTTCCAGGGCCAGACCAAGGAGAAGCTGGTCTCGGTCGAGGCGACCAAGCTGGTCGAGACCATCATCGGCGACAACTTCGAGCACTGGCTGACCGGCGACAAGGAAGCCGGCACTGCCCTACTCGAGCACGTCGTCGCCAAGGCCGAGGAGCGCGTCCGGCGCAAGCAGGACCGCGAGCAGCAGCGCAAGACCGCGACCCGCAAGCTCCGCCTGCCCGGCAAGCTCGCCGACTGCAGCAACACTGCTGCGGACGGCACCGAGATATTCCTGGTCGAGGGCGATTCGGCTGGCGGCTCGGCCAAGGCCGCGCGCAACCGCGAGACCCAGGCGATCCTGCCGCTGCGCGGCAAGATCCTGAACGTGGCGTCGGCCTCGGCCGACAAGCTGCGCGAGAACCAGGAAGTGCAGGATCTGATCCAGGCGCTGGGCTGCGGGACGGGCGCGCACTACAACGACGAGCGGCTGCGCTACGAGCGTGTGATCATCATGACCGACGCCGACGTCGACGGCGCCCACATCGCTTCACTGCTGATGACATTCTTCTATCGCGAGATGCCGAAGCTGATCGAGAACGGCCATCTTTTCCTCGCCCAGCCGCCGCTCTATCGCATCACCAAGGGCGGCAAGACCGAGTACGCCCAGGACGACGCGCAGAAGGACGAGCTGCTGCGCACCACGTTCGGCGGCAAGGCCGACATCACGCGCTTCAAGGGTCTGGGCGAGATGCAGTCGGTACATCTGCGCGAGACCACCATGGACCCGGGCAAGCGGGTGCTGCTGAAAGTCGACGTGCCGAGCTCGGCCGATACCGAGGAGCGGACCGAGGCGATGCGCACACGCACACTTGTCGAGGATTTGATGGGCCGCAAGCCCGAGAAGCGTTACGCTTTCATCCAGGAGAACGCCAAGTTTGCCCAAGACCTCGATGTCTAATCTGGACGTGTGAGATGCCATTGTTGAAGAAGATTGTGGCGGCGCTCGCCGCCAGCGCGCTGCCTGTAACCGCCTTCGCCGCGACGATCGGCGGAACGCAATATGCCACGCAGTATGACTACCGCGAATTCTTCAATGCGGCTGACGGCAAGCCCTTTCGCGTGGTGCTGGCGGGCACACCGTTCCCCGGCATGCCGCTCGACGGCGTTGCCGGCGCCCTGCTGGCTCAGATGCAGGCGGTGAGGCCTCAGCCCCGTTTGACCTTCACGTACGACGTGCCGGCAGAGCGGCCGCGCCCGGACTACCGCATGGTCCTGGTCTTCGATGCCGCCAACGATTTCGGTTCGACCGCGGTTTGCGCGGGCGAGAAACCCCGTCTCAAGGCCGGCAGAGCCGGCCGGCTGAACGTCTATGCCGTCTATTGCCGAAACGACCTCGCCTTGTCCGAGACCAGCGCCTGGACCGAGGCAACAGGACCAGACGATCCGCGTGTCCGCGAACTCTTCCGCGAGCTGTTTCCCGTGCTGTTCAGCGACGCCATGGGGCTTCGGCCGCAGTCGGGCAGCGATATCCGCTAAGACCTAAGCGCTCCACAGCGAACTTCTGCTAACAACGCGGCATGGGCTGGTACCACGCCGCTGATCTCCTGTTGTCGCGCCTCGACGCCGAAGCGGCGCACGGCCTCGCCATCCGCGGCCTGAAGAGCGGCCTCGTTCCGCGCGAGCGCAGGCCCGATCCGCCCTCGCTCTCAATCCAGGTTTGGGGCCGGACGCTCGGCAATCCGATCGGCCTCGCGGCCGGCTTCGACAAGAATGCCGAAGTGCCGGACGCGCTGCTCGGGCTGGGCTTCGGCCTGGTCGAGATCGGCAGCGTCACCCCCAGGCCGCAGGACGGCAATCCGCGGCCGCGACTGTTCCGGCTTCCCGAGGATCGCGGCGTGATCAACCGCATGGGCTTTCCTGGACATGGCTTGGACGCGACCCTTCCGCGACTGCGCGCACGATCTCGCCAGGGGTTCGTCGGAGTGAACGTCGGAGCCAACAAGGACAGTACCGATCGCGCGGCCGACTACGTGACCTGCGCGGCGGCATTGGCGCCCTATTCCGACTATCTCGTCTGCAACGTCTCCTCGCCCAATACACCGGGCCTGCGCAACCTGCAGGGCCGCACGCAGCTCGCCGACCTCCTAAAGCGGGTGCAGGACGCGATCGCCGCTAAGCCGGTGCCGCTGGTGGTGAAGATCGCACCGGACGCGACGGACGATGATCTCGACGACATCGTCGCCGTCTGCCGCGATCTCCAGATGGACGGCATCATCGTCGGCAACACCACGCTGTCGCGGCCTGCCTCTCTCCGGTCAGCACGCCGCAGTGAGGCGGGCGGCCTGTCGGGTGAGCCGCTCACAACCCTGTCCACGGAAGTGCTGCGCAAGACGGCGCAACGGGTCGAGCGGCAGTTCCCCTTGATCGGCACTGGCGGTGTCGGCTCGGGCGCCGATGCCTACGCCAAGATCCGCGCTGGCGCGACCTTGGTGCAGCTCTACTCGATGCTGGTCTATGAAGGCCCGCCGCTGCTCCGTCGGATCAAGGATGAGTTGGCGGCCCACCTCACCCGTGACGGCTTCGCTTCGGTCGCGGCAGCGGTCGGCGCCGATCTCTGATCTAGGTCCAGTAGCCGAAGCAGAGGCCGGTGCCCGTTCCTGCGGGCGTGCGATAGCCCGGGGTGTAGTGCACCCATTTGAGGTCGAGATGCTCCAGTGCGCCCGCCGCACAAATCCAGTTGCGGATCTCGGAGCTTCCCGAGTTGAGCTGCTCGCGCGGCAGTGACTGCAGGGCTTCGGCGTCCTTCTCGCGAAGCGCGTGGATGACGTTGCCATCGAGGTCCTCGTCGATGGTGAAGTGACTGAGGCCGCCTGACGCGACGACACCGACGCGAAGGTCCTCGGGATAGGCCTCGACTGCCTCGCGAATCGCCTGACCCAGTTTGTAGCAGCGTCGAGGAGACGGTTGGTTCGGCGGGTAGTAGGTGTTGAGGCACACCGGCACGACCGGAATCGCCGCGCCGTCCATGATGCGCTTGTGGACGAAGGCGAAGGCATGACCTTCGCCCTCTCCGTCCGGCAGTGCGTTGGCCGATGCGACGTCGAACTCGCGGTCGATCAGCGCGGTCGTGAGGTGATGGGCGAGCTTCGCATGGACCGGATAGTGCCGCGTCTCGCGCTCTTCGTAGTATCGGGCCGAGGCGCGCCTGGCCCAGTCCGGCCGCCAGACCACATCGGCGTCGGTCTTGCGCGTCGTGCGGTTCGGTACGTTGGCGATCGTCTCGCCGCGATAGACCAGGACGCTCGGCATGTTTCCGTCGTGATAGACCTCGTGCTGGTCGTCACCGACGATGACCACCGCGTCGAGCTTCGCAGCCGTCAGCGCCTGCTGCAGCCGGCCGAGCGCCGCCATCGCCTCGCCGTGCCGCTTGGCATGCCTCTCCGGAACGAGCTCGGCCCGCAGGGACGACGGTGCGATCGCCAGCAGCTCGTCGTAGGTCGCCCGCGCTCCGCCCTTGTGCAGATGGGCGCGCTTGCGGTCGAGCTCCTCGAACAGCGGCCATTCCTCCGGGCCGACATTGAGCATCGGCGTGTGCGACGTTCCGATCCCGAGGACGATGTGCGCCATGTTTCAATCCTCGAGGTACTGTCCCGCGTCGAACTTCACGTAGGCGTCCTTCTCGTCGAACGCGACGCCGACCGG
>DASXQC010000287.1:0-1936 GCA_036493235.1 Reyranella sp. | reverse complement strand
GTCGGTTTCGACGCCCAGCACAAACGCGCCGGTCTGCCAGTTGTAGCCTAGCTGTCCACCGACCAATCCACCGGACGTGTCGAAATTTCCAGAATTTGCGCCGGCCGCCGGATCGCTCCAGCTCGATTGGCCCCAGGCATAGCCGGCGTTGATGCCGGCGTAAAAGCCGGTCCAACTGAACGCCGCCTCCGCCGGTGCCGCGGCGGGCCGCGGGTTAGAGCGTGCCGGCAAATCGGACGCGCTCGCCGAGGTCGTGCCAACGACCAAGCATGCGAGCACGATGCCAACGGCAAGAAGACGATTCATTGAGACCACCCAAGTCATTGGGACCACGGGCTCAATATCGTCATCCGTTCAGGGCCAAATGCGGACCTAAATAAGGAGTTTATGCGGACGGTTCCGGCTGGCGATCAAGTGGTCGCCACAATGTTCGATATGATGTTTCCGTCCATCTTGAACCTCCAAACATCGGGATCGGACGAAGGAACGACAGGTTCCGGGAAGCCCCGTGCCGGTGACGCCGCGCGGGGCTTCTTCTTGCGTGCCACTGCGCCGGCAGCGTTGAGGGTCAGGTTTGCGGGACTCTGGCGTGGCGGCGGAACAATAGCTCGCGCATGCGGTCCTCGCCGATCACCTTGCCGAATTCCCTGATGCCGAAGAACGGGATGAGCGCGACAAACGCCATAAATGAAAACGACAACGCCGTGCGCAGATCGGTCGGCTCGATGCCGTCACTGCTTTTCGGCCCGGCATGGGGCCAAATGGCATCCACGGTGATTACTTCCACGATATCGAACCCAATCAAGAGGGCGGAAAACAACGCGGCCTTGATCAAGATCGGCCAGATCAGCGGCTTGTCTTCGAAGCCCGTTGCGAGTCCAAGATGTTCGCCGATCAGCAGGAATTTTGTGAACACAAGCGCCTTGAGCATTGCCGGCCCCAGATGGCCGAGAAGCCGCCAGTCGGCCAAGACGACCGAATTATGCAGTGCGTAGACACTCAACAGCAGCCACAAATAGCCGAATACGAAGAAAAAATGGCCCGCTCTCGACAACACGAATGTCTTGAGACCGTGAGCGTATGCGCCGATCATAAAAGAACCCCTTGGGTCTAGGTCTGGCCGAGCAGGCGGAGGATTTCCGCGCGGAATTCCGGCGCGATGTCGGGGCGCTCGAGCCCGTAGGCCACATTGGCGGCGAGGAAGCCGATCTTGGAGCCGCAATCGAAACTGCGGCCTTCGAATTTGAGGCCGTAGAACGGTTGCGTGCGCGACAGCGCCACCATGGCGTCGGTGAGCTGGATTTCGCCGCCGGTGCCGGCCGCCTGCTTCTCCAGAATGCCGAAGATTTCCGGCTGCAGAATGTAGCGTCCGGTAATGCTCAAGTTGGACGGCGCCTCGGCAGGCTTTGGCTTCTCCACCATCTTGGTGATCGCGAATGCCTTGCCCTTGGCGGCGCCGACGCCGACCACGCCATACATGTGCACGCGCTCTTTCGGCACTTCTTCCACCGCGATGATATTGGCATTGCTGTCGAGCGCGCCGGCGGCGTCGATCATTTGCGCCACGCAGCCGCGCGGGTGCTGCACCAGCACGTCAGGCAGCAGCAGCGCGAACGGCTCGTCGCCGACCAGTTCGCGCGCGCACCAGACCGCGTGGCCGAGGCCGAGCGGCGATTGCTGGCGCGTGAAACTCACCGTGCCGGCCTCTGGCAAATTCTCTTCCAGCAACTTGAGCTCCGCCTTCTTGCCGCGCTCGGTCAGGGTCAGTTCAAGTTCGAACTGGCGGTCGAAATGGTCCTCGATCACGCCCTTGTTGCGGCCGGTGACGAAAATCAAATGCTCGATGCCGGCTTGGCGCGCCTCATCCACCACATGCTGGATCAGCGGCCGGTCCACCACCGGCAGCATTTCTTTCGGCATGGCCTTGGTCGCCGGC
>DASXQC010000286.1:0-2035 GCA_036493235.1 Reyranella sp. | reverse complement strand
CTGGGCGACCAAGATCACCGGCCAGAGCATTCCGCTGTCGGCGCCGGGCGACTGGCACGCCTATTCGATGCGCGAGCCGGTCGGCGTGGTCGGCCAGATCATCCCGTGGAACTTCCCGCTGATGATGGCCGTGTGGAAGATCGCGCCGGCGCTGACCGCGGGCTGCACCATCGTGCTGAAGCCCGCCGAGCAGACGCCGTTGTCGGCCATCCGTCTCGGTGAGCTGGTCATGGAGGCGGGCTTCCCGCCGGGCGTGCTCAACATTGTCACCGGCGACGGCACGCCGGGTGCCGCGCTCGCCGCGCACCCCGACGTCGACAAGGTCGCCTTCACCGGTTCGACCGAGGTCGGCAAGCTGATCGTTCAGGCGGCGGCCGGCAACCTCAAGAAGGTGAGCCTCGAATTGGGCGGCAAGTCGCCGTCGTTCGTGTTCCCCGACGCCGACCTCTCGGTCGCGATCCCGGGCGCGGCGACCGGCATCTTCTTCAACATGGGCCAGTGCTGCACGGCGGGCTCCCGCCTGTTCGTGCACGAGAACCTGTTCGACAAGATGATGGCGGGCCTCGAAGGCGAAGCGAAGAAGCTCAAGATCGGCCCAGGCCTCGATCCGACCACGCGCGTCGGCCCGCTGGTGTCCGAGGAGCAGTTCAACCGCGTCACCGGCTATCTCGCGTCCGGCAAGGAGCAGGGTGCCGAGGCGATCACCGGTGGCAAGCGGCACGGCAACGAGGGCTACTTCATCGAGCCGACCGTGCTCACCAAGACCAATCCGACGATGAAGGTCGTCCGTGAGGAGATCTTCGGACCGGTGGTCTGCGCCATGCCGTTCAACGACGACGACCTCGAGCGCATCGCCCGTGCCGGCAACGCGACCGAGTACGGCCTCGCCGCCAGCATCTGGACCCGCGACATCGGCGTCGCCCACAAACTCGCGCGCAAGATCAAGGCGGGGTCGGTGTGGATCAACGTCCACAACTTCAATGACGTGGCGCTGCCGTTCGGCGGCTACAAGCAGAGCGGCTGGGGCCGCGAGATGGGTTACGAGGCGATCGAGCTTTACACCGAAGTGAAAGCCGTCGCGGCGATGCTTTAAGCGAGGAGACAGTTAAATGACCGTGATCGAAAAGGGGACGGCCTCGAAGCCGGCCTATCTCGACGGCAAGACCAAGCTGATGCTGATCGACGGCAAATGGGTGCCGGCGGCGTCGGGCAAGACCTTCGAAAGCCGCAATCCGGCGACCGGCGAAGTGCTCGCCCTTGTCGCCGAGGGCGATAAGGAGGACATCGACCGCGCCGTCGCCGCCGCACGCAAGGCCTTTACCGGCCCGTGGAGCAAGTGGAAGCCGGCTGAGCGGCAGGCGCTGCTGCTGAAGCTCGCCGAGCTGGTCGAGCGCGATATCGAGGAGCTGGCGTCGCTCGACACCCACGACATGGGCGCGCCGATCTCGCGCACCCGCAACAACCGCCAGCGCGCCGTCGGCATGCTGCGCTACTACGCCGGGCTCGCGACCGCGCTGCACGGCGAGACGATCGACAACTCGCTGCCCGGCGACATCTTCTCCTTCACCCTGAAGGAGCCGGTCGGCGTGGTCGGCGCGATCATCCCGTGGAACGGCCCGCTGACGGCGACGATCTGGAAGATCGGTCCGGCGCTGGCGACTGGCTGCACAGTGGTGCTGAAGCCCGCCGAGGAGGCGCCATTGACGCCGTTGCGGCTGGGCGAGCTCTGTCTCGAGGCGGGTGTGCCGCCGGGCGTGGTCAACGTCGTGCCGGGCTACGGCGAGACGGCGGGCGCTGCGCTCTCCTCGCACTACGACGTCGACAAGGTGGCCTTTACGGGCTCGCACCTGACTGGCCAGAAGATCGTCCAGGCCTCGTCGACCAACCTCAAGCGTGTGTCGCTCGAGCTGGGCGGCAAGTCGCCCGACATCGTGTTCGCCGACGCCGACCTCGATGCGGCGGTGCCGGGCGCGGCGATGGCGGTGTTCGCCAACTCCGGCCAGATCTGCAGCGCCGGCACGCGCCTGTTCGTCGA
>DASXQC010000285.1:0-2337 GCA_036493235.1 Reyranella sp. | reverse complement strand
GCGGATGAGCTGGCGGCTGCCGGTCTGCCGCACCGTGCGCTCCAGCGCGCAAAACAGCGCGGCGTCGGCCTCCGCGTCCCAGAACGGTTGTCCGGGCGCATCGAGCGCGGAGACGCCGCCTTCGGGCAGGAAGAAGCGCACCGGACCGTCCATCTGGTTGAGCCGCTCGCCGATCCAGCGGCCCATGCGCTCATTCTCTTCCGGCGTGGTTCGCATCAGCGTGACCTGCGGATTGTGGACATGGAACTTGCGCTGGCGATAGCGTTCCGGAATCGTATCGGGCGCGCCGAAGTTGACCATGTCGAGCGCGCCGACCGAGCCGACATAAGGCACGCGGCTGCGGATGATCGCGCCGAACCGATCGTCGGTGGCCGGGAACACGCCGCCCATCAGCAGGTCGCAGACCTCGGTGGTGGTCAGGTCGATCACGCCCGCGAGCTGACCGGACTCCACCAGCTTTTCCATCGAGCGGCCGCCGACCCCGGTCGCATGGAACACGAGACACTCGAAATCGTCCTTGAGATCGGCGGCGATCTTCTGCACGGCGGGCGTGGTCACGCCGAACATGGTGATGCCGATCGCCGGCAGAGCCGCGTTCGGTTCGCGTTGCTTCGTCGCGCGCTCGTCGAGGCGGGCCTTCACCATGCCGACCAGCGCATTGGCCCCGTTGGCCAGTATCGTGCGCGAGATCGAGTTCAGCCCCTGCACGTCGGTCACCGAATACATCATGGTGATGTCGGCCGGTCCGACATAGGGACCGACATCGCCGGAGGCGACCGAGGAGATGATCAGCTTGGGCACGCCGACCGGCAGCGTGCGCATGGCAGGCGCCACAAGCGAGGCGCCGCCGGAGCCGCCGGCCGAGATGATGCCCGCGACATTGCCCTGACGGCGCAGCCATTTGGCGAAGGCTTCGGCCATGGCCGTGACCGAGGCGCCGCGGTCAGCCCCGAACACCCCCGAACCGCCGCGGCCGTGATTGAGGGCGATCTCCTGGGCCGGCACATCGCAGCTCGAAGGCTTGCCGCTGGTCGATACGTCGACGAGCCGGGTGCGCAAGCCGCTCTCGGCCACGATGTCGCGGATGAAGCGAAGCTCCGTGCCCTTGGTGTCGAGCGTGCCGACGACCAGGACGACCGGCGGGCCGCCTGTCGGTTGCGTGGCTGCCTCGCGACGTTGTCTCGAAGCGCCTTCCAGCCGTGTCACGCCCGTCGAGAGCGTGCGCGCCGCGCCCTCGATCCGCGGGATCGGAATCGGCTGCGACCAGCGGGTCGGCAGTGTCGGGTTGGACACATAGATGCAGACGGGCCCGGCGGCCGGCGTACGTTGCGGCGCGGGCGTGGCATCAGGCTTTGCTTCGGCGTTTTCGACCTCCGGTTCGGCCTCGGCATGCACGCCGACGCCGAGCAGGCGCTGTTGCAGGTCGCGATCGGTCGACAGCCGGCCGGAGTCGATGATGCGATTGACCCGGCCGTTGACCATGATCGCGACGTTTTTCGAAACCGCCGTCGCTACGCCGATATTCTGTTCGATCACAAGCACCGAGATATCGCCTTCCTCGCCAAGCCGCACCAGCATCTCCTCGAGCTGGGCGACGATGACGGGGGCGAGGCCCTCGGTCGGCTCGTCCATCACGAGCAGATGCGGGTTGGTCAAGAGCGCGCGCGAGATCGCCAGCATCTGCTGCTCGCCGCCGGAGAGCTGGCCGCCGCCATGGCCCTTGCGTTCGGCCAGCCGTGGAAACGTCTCGTAGATGCGTTCGACCGTCCAGGAGCCGCGCCTGATGGCGGCCGCGAGCTGCAAATGCTCGTCGACGCTGAGCGAGCGCCAGAGGCGCCGCCCCTGCGGGACATAACCGACGCCGAGCCGCGCGATCCTTGCCGGTGAATGGTTGGTGATCTCTTCACCACGGACGCGGATCGAGCCGCCGCTGGCGTGCAGCAGACCCATGATGGTCTTGCATAGCGTGGTCTTGCCCATGCCGTTCCGGCCGACTACCGAGAACACACCACTATCCAGAGTGAGGTCGACGCCTTGCAGCGCGTGCGAATGCCCGTAATAGACGTCGAGGCCGCGAACCTCGAGCGCCGGCGCGCGGACGTCATTCATGTCCGCCTCCGAGATAAAGCTCCTGCACCTCGGGATCGGATTCGATTTCCTGCGGCAAGCCTTCCTTGAAGACGCGGCCGTTGTGCATCATCGTGACGCTTTCGACCACCCGGAGCGCCACGTCCATGTCGTGCTCGATGATGATGTAGCCGATATGCGCAGGCAGGGAGGTGAGGATCTCGATCAGCTCGCGCCGCTCGGCGGGCGACAGCCCAGCCGCCGGCTCGT
>DASXQC010000284.1:0-2576 GCA_036493235.1 Reyranella sp. | reverse complement strand
CCGAGATTGGTGTGCAGGACGGTACCGGTGAGATTGAACACCCGGCGCAGGGTCGATTGAGCGAGACCGGCCAGCCGCACCTCGCACCAGCGGGCGCAGGCCTCCGGATCGGCGACATCCGGCGCGCTTCGTCTGGCGTCGGCCCACGCGCGCAACGCCTCGACGACGAGCGGCCGGCCGGCGCGGCTGATCAGCGGGGCTAGAGCCGGCCAGTTGGCCATGCGATCGATTGACGGAGGGCGGGAAACGGAAGCGCTTTCAGCGCGGTCGGCACGCGACACGGTTCTTGTCCTTGGGGGCAGGGTTGGCGCCGGCTCCCCCGAACCGGCGCCGCCCAGAATGGCTCAGCCTGTCCGTTCTTTCAAACGGCCAGCCCCTCTTACGCTACAGGCCGAGGCCGGGCATCGCATAAGCGGTGCCGATACGCACCAACACCAGGATCGCCGAGGCCGACAGGCCCATCATGACGGCAAACCGCACGTTCCCCATGACACCCACCTTCGATCAATCTTCCCGCGCCAGCTCCCCCAGCCGGCGCCCACGGGTGTCTTATAGGCGTCTCACTGATTTCGGTCGCGATACCGCTTTGTATTAATTGTAAGTGCGCGGTGGATATCAGTTTCCGGATTTCGGCTGTAAATTCCATGCCTTAGCCAGATCGTCGACGACTTTCGTGGCCATCAGACGATAGCCTTTGCTGTCGCCCTTTGTGTCGCGGGTGAAATGGATGTCGTCGGCATAGATCGTTTCCTTGACGTCCTTCAGCAGGTCGCCCAGGTCGAAAATCTGCAGGCCCTGACCGCGCAGGGTCATCATGCCGTCGACCATGCGGCGATAGATGACCGGGTCGGTCATGTTGGCGCCCGCCGCGCGCACCTCCTCGGCGGTAAGCGTCTTGCCCCAGCTCGGCACGGGCTGCATGAAGTAGGCGGTCTTGACGTTATTCTCCTTGGCCACCGCCTCGATCGCCCGCTCGTACTTCTGGTAGAGCGCGAGCTGGGTCTGGAAGACCTTCTCGCCATTGCCCTTGACGTCACTGGGCAGCGCGAAGATCGAGGTCAGCGTCGTCTTCTTGTTCTTGTCGGCCTTGAAGACGTCCTTGCCCTTGGCCACCGCCTCGATGCCGCGCACGATCATGTAGGCGGCGTGGCTATGGCCGAGGAGTGGCATCTGCGCCAGCGAACCGGCGACACGGCCCATTACCCAGCCGATCGCGGCGTCGCCGAAATTCTCGTCGGCGACGAACGGGTTCACATCAGTGAAGTTGCTGAGCGGCGCTTCAAGCCGGGCCTCGGTATAGGGACGGAACATGTAGTGTTCGTTGTAGCCGTCGAGCGCGACCACGGCGTCGACCGCGGTGGCGTACAGCGAGAACAGAATGAAGGACTGCGGCTCCTTCCACGCGCCGTCGCCGCCGTTCAGCACCAGGAACGGCTTGCCGTTGGGGCTGACGTAGCGCTTGTTGAGCTCTTCCTCGATGAAGCGCGGCGCCGGTGGCGGCCAGTTCTGCGTGACCTGCGAGGCGACCGAGCCGCCGACCACTAGCACGGTGTAGACGTCGTCGCGCTTGACCGTCGGGAAGTCGGTGTTGAGCAGACCGATATTGTTGACGTTGGGCAGGCCGCACGGCGGATTGCCGTGATGCACGAACGCCAGGTACGGGTGCGGATAGAGCGTGTCGACGTAGCGGCAGCTCGTGCCCTTGGTGAGGTCGCGCACGTAGGTGTTCTGGCTGCGTTGGAACAGCTCCTCGGCCGAGACGTAGCGGCCCTCCTCCAGGTACAGCCAGACGATGGCCGTCAATTCGATCGCGGCGAGGGCGATGACGATCCCGACCAGCGCCGAGATCAAGCCGAAGATGCGTTGCTTCATCATCTTGCCCGCTCTTTGCGGACCTCCTGGAGAGCCTGCCACACCCGCTGGGGCGTGGCCGGCATGCGGATGTTGCGCACGCCGACCGGCCACAGCGCGTCCATGATCGCGTTCATCACGGTCGGCGTCGAGCCCACCGTACCCGATTCACCCACACCCTTGGCGCCCAGCGGATTGGTCCTGGCCGGCACCGTGTCGTCGAGCTGGTTATTGAAGATCGGGAAGGTCTCGGCCCGCGGCATCGCATAGTCCATGAACGACCCGGTCAGCAGCTGGCCGGTCTCGCGGTCGTAGACATTCTCCTCCAGCAGCGCCTGGCCGATGCCCTGGGCGCAACCGCCCTGGATCTGGCCGAATACGATCGGCCGGTGCAACGGCTTCCCGACATCGTCGACCGTCGTGTAGCGCTTCAGCTCGACCAGGCCGGTGTCGGGATCGATCTCGACCTCGCCGACGTGCGCGCCGTTGGGCCAGGCGATGCCGTCCACCGTGTTCACGTTCTCGATGAAGATGCGCTTGTCGGGCTGCTTGGCCGCCAGCCCGCCGAGATCGATGCTGCGGTCGGTGCCGGCGATGGTGAAGCGGCCCTCGGCATAGACGATGTCGGCGGCGCTCGCCTCGAGCGCATCGGCCGCCAGCTCCTTGCCCTTGTCGACCAGCTTCTCGCTGCCCGACAGCACCGCCGAGCCGCCGATATAGGCCGA
>DASXQC010000283.1:0-11625 GCA_036493235.1 Reyranella sp. | reverse complement strand
GCCCTGCTCTACTATTTCCTGCGCTACACAAGGCTCGGCTGGGCGGTGCGCGCGACGGCACAGGATCGCGACGCGGCGCAGCAGATGGGCGTCGATGTCGACGCCGTGAACCGCACCGTCTTCGCCATCGCCTCGGGCCTCGGCGCCGTGTCGGGCCTGCTGGTCGGCATGTACTACAACTACATCGACCCTTCGATGAGCTTCCAGGCGACGCTCAAGGGCGTGGTCGCGCAGGTGGTGGGCGGTGTCGGCAACGTGCCCGGCGCGATTGTCGGCAGCCTGCTGTTGGGCCTGGTCGAGAGCTACGGCATCGCCCTGTTCGGCACCAGCTACCGCAACCTCTTCGCCTTCGTGCTGCTGGTGATCGTGCTGGTGTGGCGGCCCAACGGCCTGTTCGCCAGCCGGCGCCAGACGCCGCCCGAACCGATGACCGGCACCTTTATCGCCCCCAGCAAGCCGGTGCATATCCCGGGCTGGCTGCTGTGGGGGCTCGCCGCCCTCGCCGCGCTGGTGCCGCTGGTCTTCCCGCATCCCTACGTTCTGCAGACGCTGACCAATTCCTGGCTCTACGCCCTGCTCGGCCTCAGCCTGACCCTGATCGCCGGCACGGTCGGGCTGGTATCGCTGGGCCATGCCGGGCTGCTGGCGATCGGCGGCTATTCCTCGGCGCTGCTGGCGATCAATTGCGGCGTGCCGGTGGGCCTCGCCATCCTGTCGGCCGGCCTGATCGCGGCTCTCCTCGGCACGCTGATGGCCTTCCCCGCGTTCCGGCTGCGCGGCCACTATCTCTCGATCGCGACGCTCGCGATCGGCGAGATCGTGTCGCTGGTGATCCTGAACTGGGAATGGCTGACGCGCGGGCCGATCGGCCTGTCCGGCATCCCGCCGCTGTCGTTGTTCGGCATGGAGCTCGACACCGACCGCTCGATCTACTGGTTCACCTTGGCCGTGCTGGTCGTGCTGGCGGCGCTTCAGTTTCGCCTGCTCGGCTCGCATCTCGGCCGCGTGCTGCGTGCGGTGCGCGACGACGACGTGGCGGCACGCTCCTACGGCATCGGCCTCAACCGCTACAAGGCACTGGCCTTCGCTTTTGGCAGCTTCGCCGCCGGCATCTCGGGCGGCATCACCTCGCACCTCTATTCGTACATCAACCACGAGACCTTCAACGCCCAGCTCTCGATCCTGGCACTGACCATCGTGATCCTGGGCGGCATGGGCAACGTCACTGGCGCGATCGTCGGCTCCGTGCTGCTGGTCGGCCTGCCCGAGGTGTTCCGCGTCGCCGCCGAGTACCGCGTGCTGATCTACGGCCTGGTCCTGCTGCTGCTCGTCCGCTTCCGGCCGCAGGGCCTGCTGGGCACGGTATGAGCATGCTCGAGATCCGCGGGCTTACGCGCCGGTTCGGTGGCCTGACCGCCGTCGACGCGGTCGACATCGACGTCGCCGAGCACGAGTTCGTGTCGATCATCGGCCCCAACGGCGCCGGCAAGACGACGCTGTTCAACCTCGCCACCGGCCTCGACGAGGCCGATGCCGGCACGGTGCGGCTCGAAGGCCGCGATGTCAGCGGCTTTTCGCCGGAGAAGCTCGCCGCGCTCGGCGTCGCCCGCACCTTCCAGCACGGCCGCGTATTCGCGAACCTCTCCGTCCTCGACAACATCCTGGTCGGCGCCCACGTGCGCTTCAAATCGGTGCGGCCCGCCTGGCCCGGCCCACTCTCTCTGCTCGAGCCGTTCGCCGAGCTCGCGCTCGCTCTCGTGCGGCCCGGCAAGGTGAAGGCCGAGGAGGTCCGCATGCGCGAGGAAGCCCTCGCAATCCTCGCCCGCTTCGGCGATCGGCTGCTGCCGCGCAAGGACAATCCCGCCTACAGCCTCAGCTACGCCAACCGCCGCCGCGTCGAGATCGGCCGCGCCCTGGCGCTCGGGCCGCGACTGCTGATGCTCGACGAGCCGACCGCTGGCATGAACCAGACCGAAACCGCCGAGATGCAGGCCCTGATCGGCGACCTCAAGAAGACCGGCCTCACCATCGTGCTCATCGAGCACAAGCTCGACATGGTGATGCAGCTCTCCGACCGCGTGGTCGTCATGGACGAAGGCCATGTCATCGCCAATGGCAAGCCCGCCGATGTACGCAACGATCCCAGGGTGATCGAGGCCTATCTCGGCCATCGTCGCGCCGAACGAGCGCCGATCGAGGAGGCGGCGGAATGACCGAGCCCCTACTGTCCCTCGAGAACATCAACACCTTCTACGGCCCGGTGCAGGTCCATTTCGACCTATCGCTCGCCGTCGGAAGCGGCCAGATCGTCTGCCTGCTGGGCGGCAACGCCTCGGGCAAGTCGACGACCATGAAGATCATCCTCGGCCTGGTGAAGCCCCAGTCGGGCACGGTGCGATTCGACGGCCAGCCAATCGGCGGCCTGCCGACCCCGCAGATCGTGCGCCGCGGCGTCGGTTCGGTCCCCGAGGCACGACGGCTGTTCGGCGACATGAGCGTGCGCGAGAACCTCCTGATGGGCGCCTTCACCCGCAAGGATCAGAAGGCGATCGCCGAGGATCTCGACCGCGTGCTGGGCCTGTTCCCCAAGCTCGGCGAGCGGCTCAGCCAGCGCGCCGGCACACTGAGCGGCGGCGAGCAGCAGATGGTCGCCATGGCGCGCGCCCTGATGGGCCGGCCCAAGCTGATCTGCATGGATGAGCCGACCATGGGCCTGTCGCCGCTGTGGGTCGACCGCGTGCTCGACCTGATCGCGACGATCAACAAGGACGGCGTCACCGTCTTCATGGTCGAGCAGAATGCCAGCCTGGCGCTCGAGATCGCCCATCACGCCTACGTCCTGCAGACCGGCCGCATCGTGCTCGACGGCCCGGCCTCGCAGCTGCGCACCGACCCGCGCATCCGCGACGCCTATCTCGGCGGCCAGGAGGCCGCGTAGCTCACATCAGCGGCGGCGGGCCGGACATGCCGAGCGCATGCGCGCCGAACAGCGGGGCCTGCACGTCGGTCGAGAACATGACATGCGCGTTACAGGCGTGGGCATCGCGGAACAGCCGCTGCATGGCGTTCTTGAGATAGAGCCCGCTCGAGCCGGACACGTTCATCAGGATGTTCACCGCCTCGAAGCAGAGCCGCACGGAGAAGAAGGCATCGCGCCGATAGCGCAGCTTGTCCTCGTGCTTGGGCTCCTGGCCGCTGCGCGCCACCGCCATGGCGTGCTCGCAGACCCGGCGCATCACCGTCTCTGCGGTGTCGATGCGCGCGCTCGCCTCGGCGACCTTGATCTGGATCGCCTGGCTCATGCCGACCGGCTGGCCGGTCGAGGTGGCATTGCGCTTGCGGGCGGAGCCGACCACCTCGGCATACGCGCCCTTCGCGCAGCCCAGCATCACGCCCGTCAGCACATAAGGGCCGAGCGCCAGCAATGGCAGCTTCCAGAGCAAGCCGGGATTCACGGCGGAACCTGCATGCGGTTTGCCGTTCATCGCCCAGGCGGAGATGGTTCGGTACTCCGGCACGTATAGCTTGGTGGTCGCAACGTCCTTGGAGCCGGTGCCGGCGAGGCCCACTGCATGCCAGGTGTCGATGATCTCGTACTGCGAGCGATGGCAGAGCGCGAAGCGGTGATCGACCGGCGGCCCGTCGTCGCGCTCACGCACGATGAAGCCCAGCATGTTCCAGTCCGAATTGTCGACGCCCGAGGAGAGCGGCCAGCGTCCGGTCACTTCCCAGCCGCCGTCGACCTTGCGCCCCTTGCCGCAGGGAAAGGCCAGCGACGTTGCAATCAGCGTATCGGGCGAGACATCCCAGATCTCGTCCTGGATGCGCGGATCGCAGTAGCCCAGCATCCAGTGGTGGCTGGCGAGATTGCCGAAATTCCACGCCGTCGACGGGCAGACCTGCGCCAGCTCGGCACAGACATCGACGAAGATGCCGACATCGAGCTCCGCCCCGCCGACGCGCTTCGGTTGCGCCACCCTGAACAGGCCGGCGTCATGGAGATCGCGCTCGGTATCGTCCGGCAACCGCCGCAGCCGCTCGCACGTCTCGGCGCGTTGAGCGAGCGTCGGCTTGAGCGCCCGCGCGCGCGACAACATCTCTTCGTAACCAACACCTGCGAAGGACATTGGCTTCTTGGGCAGTATGGACGACGGAGACCACGCGATTGCCCCTGCATCGGGCATGACTATTTCCTCCCGGGAAATTCAGCGTGAGGGAAAGGCGACTCTATTGCGATGGGAATCCCTCGTCCCCAAATAGAAGTTGAGCAAGAGCGGAGAGCATTCATGTCCGAACCGCTGGTCGTCGAAATCTGGGGCAAGCCTGCCGGCATCATCCTCAGGGAGGGCAACACCTTCCGTTTCCACGCCTTTGCCCGGCCCTTCTCCGAGTTGGAGGGCACGGAATTCAACACCTTGGGCCATGCCCGGCTGGCCGCCGCGAAACTGCAGCCGCCGGATATGCATCCCCTGACCATGCCTCAGACCACCCCGGCGCCGAATTGGCTATCGTAACCGGTTACTAGCGCGCCACCTTCCATCCCGCCTCGACGGCGAAGCGCTGGAAGAAATCGACGTCGTAGGCCTGTTCGGGCGAACGGCGTACCCATTCGTCGATCTTGTGCGCGTCCTCGCCGACCAGGATGCGCCAGCGGTCCTCCTTCACGCCGTCGATGATCACCTTGGCGGCCTGGGCGGCTGTCATCGGCGCCTCGGCCAGGAACCGGCGGGCGCGCTCGCGCACCGCCTCCTCGACATCGCCATCTGTCATCGTACTGACATCGATGCCGCCGGCCTTCAGCCGTGCCCGCGCCTGCTCGATCTGGCGCGGCGTCAGCTTGTCGGTGTCGTTGCCGGCCTGGACCTTGCCGGTATTGGCGGCGATCCCGGTGCCGATATGGCCGGGCATGACGACCGAGCACTTGATGTGCGGCGCGTGCAGCCGCAGGTCCGTCTGCAATGCCTCGGAGAAGCCTTTCACCGCGAACTTGGCGGCGCTGTAGGAAGTCTGCGGGATGTTGATGCCGATCTGTGCCCAGAAGCCGTTCACGCTGCTGGTATTGACGATGTGGCCTTTGTCCGCCTTCTGCATCATCGGCAGGAAGGCGCGAGTGCAGAGATAGACGCCGCCCCAGCAGATGTTGAAGGTCCGCTCCCATTCCTCGCGACTGTTGACGAACATCGACGAGCCACCACCGATGCCGGCGTTGTTGAACAGCAGGTGAATGCGGTCGGTCTGGTGCTGCGCCGCCGCTTCGTCACGGAAGCGCAACACCTGTGATTCGTCCGAGACGTCGGCGATGTGCGTCGTGATGCGAGCGCCCTGCGGCAGCCCATCACGCTCGCACGCCGTCTGGGTCTCGGCGAGACCGCGGACCGAGACATCGCAGGTCGCGATGCTGCAGCCTTCGGCCACGAGCTGGCGAACCAACTCGCGGCCCATCCCCGAGCCGCCTCCTGTGACGACAGCCAGACGGCCCGAGAGATCTTTCATGATGCTTGCCTCGCTACTCTACAGGGAACGAATCTGGACCTTGCGGAACTTCACGACGCCGGAGCCGTACTGCAGCCCGACGAAGCCCGCATCGAGCAACCGTCTGTCGGTGACGTCGACCGTCTTCTGTCCGTTCAGGATGACCACGAAGTGGTCGTCCACGACCGTGATGTCGTAGGTGTTCCACTTGCCGGCCGCCTTGGGCATCGGGATGACCTTGGCGACGTCGACGATCGCCCCGGTGCCGTAGCTCGGGTCCGGCCGCTGGTCGAAGATGTTGACCTCGTAGCAGTCCTTGGCGTTGACCGTGCCGGGCTTGGCGCAGCGGATGAAGACTCCGCTGTTGGCCTTCTCGTCGGTCCAGAACTCGGCGATGATCTGGAAGTTCTTGTAGGTCTGCTTGGTCGTCAGGTACGCGGGATCCTTGCCGTCCAGCTTGTCGGCGACGATGGCGCCGCCCTCGACCCGCCAGTTGGCGGCGCCGACGCGATCGAAGTCACCCATCGACTTGCCGTCGACCAAGGTGGTCCACTTGACCTCCTGGGCCGACGCTCCAACGCTCAATGACGCTACGCATGCAGCTAGAGCCAGTATACGTTTCATGGCGTTTCCCCGTTTATTGCCTTATTGCCTCGAAACCATAGCAATCGCCGCTACCATGTGTCGATGCAGGGCCGCCGCTTGCGCGAGGGGCCCAGCCGGCGCTCGGCGCCCAGCAGGCCGGTCGCCACCCACTTGCGCGAATCGGCCGGATCGATGACCTCGTCGACCTCGAAATAAGTCGCGGTCGACAGCGCCTTGCCGCGCGCATAGGCCGCCGCGACCATCTTGTCGAACATCACCCGGCGCTCGTTGGGATCGCTCACCGCCTCGAGCTCCTTGCGGTAGCCGAGCTTGACCGCGCCCTCGAGCCCCATGCCGCCGAACTCGCCGGTCGGCCAGGAGATCGCGAAGGTGCCGGCATGGAACGAACCGCCCGCCATCGCCTGCGCGCCCAGACCATAGGCCTTGCGGAGCACGATCGTGCCGAACGGCACGCCGAGATTGGCGCCGGTCACGAACAGACGCGAGCAGTGCCGCACCAGGGCGGTCTTCTCGACCTCGGGCCCGACCATCATGCCCGGCGTGTCGCACAGGAACAGAACCGGCAGGTCGAAGGCGTCGCACAGCTGCAGGAAGCGCGCGGCCTTGTCCGAGCCGTCGGAATCGATCGCGCCGGCGAGGTGCATCGGGTTGTTGGCAACGATGCCCAGCGGCTTGCCCTCGATGCGCGCCAGCACTGTCACCATGCCGAGGCCAAAGGCACGGCGTAGCTCCAGCACCGAGCCCTCGTCGCACATCGTGTCGATCACCGAGCGAACGTCGTACACGCGCAACCGGTTTTCCGGGATCGCGCGCCGCAAAAGGCGCTGGTCGGCCGCCCGCCACTCCGGCACGGCGCCCTGGAAGTACGAGAGATACTGGCGCGCGACGGCGACCGCCTCCGCCTCGTCCTCGACCGCGATGTCGACGGTTCCGTTGGGCACCTGCACGCTCATCGGCCCGACTTCCTCGGGCGCATAGACGCCGAGATTGCCGCCCTCGATCATCGCCGGCCCACCCATGCCGATCGACGAGTTCCTGGTCGCGATCACCACGTCGCAGCAACCCAGGAGCGCCGCATTGCCGGCGAAGCAGCGGCCCGAGTTGATGCCGACCAGCGGCGCCACGCCCGACAGCCGTCCGAAGAGATGGAAGGCCATGGTGTTGAGGCCGGCGACCGACTGCACGTCGACATCGCCCGGCCGCCCGCCGCCGCCTTCAGTGAAGAATACCAGCGGGATGCGCTGCTCCTCGACGATTTCGAACAGCCGGTCCTTCTTGTGATGGTTGGTCTTACCCTGCGTGCCGGCCAGAACGGTGTAGTCGTAATGCGCGACGGCGACGCGGCTCTTGTCCGCGCCGAACAGCGAGCCGTTGACCCGACCGATGCCGGTGATCAACCCGTCGGCCGGCGTGCGCGCGATCAGGTCGTCGGCCGTGCGGCGCGTGCGCTGGCTGGCGATCGCGAAGGCGCCCCATTCGATCAACGAGCCGGGATCGAGCAGGTCGTCGAGATTCTGCCGCGCCGTGCGCTGGTTGGTCTTGCGCCGCCGGCCGACCGCCTCGGGCCGTTTGTCGTCGAGCGTGAGCGCCCGGCGCTCGAAATACTCGGCGAGGTCGGGGCGGATGTGGTCGAGATCGATCTTCTCCTCGACCGCCGCGCCCTTCACCTCGACATCGGCCTCCTCGACGAACAGCAGCGGATGGCCCTCGTAGATCGTCTCGCCCGCCTCCACCGCGATGCGCCGCACGTAGCCGCGCGCAGGGCTCCTGATCTCATGCTGCATCTTCATGGCGTCCATGATCAGCAGCGGCTGGCCCGCGGCGACGGCATCGCCTTCCTTCACCGACAGGCTTACGATCGTGCCCTGCATGGGCGCGGGGACGGGTACTGTTCCCTCCGGCGCGTCGCTCTCCACGACAGTCTCGGCCTTGGCAGCAACCTTGCCGAAGGTCAGCACCGCCAGCGGATCGACCGCGTCGACCTTGGCGCCTGCTTGCCGGCCGCCGCTTGCCGCGGGCGCCGCAGCCTGGAAGTACCGCCCGCCGTTCAGCTTCGCCGCGGCGCCGATCAGCACCTTCGCGTGCTCGTCGACGAAACGTGTGTGCACCTTGTCGGCCTGCACGTCCTTGTCAGTGATGAGCGCACGCAGAAAGCCGAGGTTAGAGGGCGCCCCTTCCAGCCGGAAGCCGGCCAGCGCCCGCTCGGCCCGCGCCAGCGCCATCTCATGGCCCGGCGCCTTGACGATCACCTTGGCGAGCAGCGAATCGAAGTTGGGATTGGTGCGGTAGCCCGCATAGCCGTAGCTATCGACCCGCACGCCAGGCCCCGACGGCGGCTCGAACACGCTGAGCGTGCCGCCGCCCGGTTTGGCCGAGCCGTCCTCGGTCATGGTCTCGAGGTTCACGCGCAACTGGATCGCCGCACCCTGCGGGCCGTTGGACTTGGGTAGTTCGCCACGCAACTGCGCCTGCACCAGGTCGACGCCCCACACCTCTTCGGTGACGGTGTGCTCGACCTGCAGGCGCGGATTGGCCTCGATGAAGAAAAAGTCACTACCCTCGACCAGGAACTCGAAGGTGCCGAGGCTACGATACTTGGCGGCCTTCGCCATCGCGATGGCCGCGTCGACGATCTTCTTCCGTAGCGCCGGCTTCAGGCCGGGGCTCGGCGCCAGCTCGACGATCTTCTGGCTGCGGCGCTGCAGGCTGCATTCGCGCTCGCCCAGCGCCACCACGCCCTTGCCGTCGCCGACGATCTGGATCTCGATGTGCCGGGCCTGGCGGATCAGCCGCTCGGCATAGAGCGCGCCGTTGCCGAACGCGGCCCTCGCCTCGGCCGAGGCGCGCGCGAAGGCATCGGCAATCACGCCCTCGTCGGTGACCAGCCGCATGCCGCGCCCGCCGCCGCCGGAGATGGCCTTGAGCGCGATGCCTGACTTGGCGTGCTTCCTGAAGAACGCCACAGCGCCCGCAACGTCGATCTCGTCGGTGCCCGGCAACACCGGCACCTTGCACTTCTGCGCATGCGAGCGCGCACGGGCCTTGTCGCCGAACAGGTCGAGCTGCTCGGGCGTCGGACCGACGAAGGCGATCTTCGCCTCAGCGCAGGCGCGTGCGAAGGCGGCGTTCTCAGACAGGAAGCCGTAGCCCGGATGGACCGCGTCACACTTCGCCGCCTTCGCCGCCGCCACGACGCCCGCGATGTCGAGATAGGCCGCGGCGCCACGGCCCTCGAGCGCGACCGCCTCGTCGACCCTTTTGATGTGAAGCGAGTTGGCGTCGTCCTCCGAATAAATGCCGGCAGTGAAGAGGCCGAGCTCGGCGGCCGCCTCGGCGATTCGGATGGCGATCTCGCCGCGATTGGCGATTAGAAGGCGCTTGATCATGTTAGAACCGGTTCATGAAACGGCTGCTGATCGTGGCACATGCGCCGTCGGAGAACACGCGGGCCCTGCGCGACGCCGTGGAACGCGGCGCGCGTGGCGAAACCGACATCGACGTGCACGTCGTGGCGCCCTTGCAGGCCGGCTCCGACGACGTGCTGACCGCGCAGGCGGTGATCCTCGGCACGACCGAGAACCTCGGCTACATGAGCGGCGCGTTGAAGGACTTCTTCGACCGCTCCTACAATCCCCTGCTCGAGCGCACGCAAGGGCTGCCCTGCGCGGTCTATATCCGCGCCGGCAGCGACGGCACCGGCACGCGCCGCGGCATCGAGACCATCCTGACCGGCCTGCGCTGGAAGATGGTCCAGGAGCCGCTCACCTGTCGCGGCCCGTGGCAGCCCGCCTTCGTCGATCAGTGCGAAGAGTTGGGTGCCGCGATGGCCGCCGGCCTCGCCGCCGGCATCTTCTGACGCCGGCGAAAACGGAGAGTGTGCCAAAAACCGAGAAAACGGTCGAAAACGGCGGTAAACGGCAGACGTCATGACGGCATCCGTTGATAATCCAAACTCTCCTCTAGTTAATCATCAATGACCAATCGAGTCAACCATAAACTGACCTTCGCTATCCGATGACTATTCGGCGCCAGCACCCAAGCGCGCGCCGATCCGCCGCGCGGTCGCTTCGCGGCGATCGGTGATCGCGCGTGCAGCCGCCCGCGCGCGTTCCACGACCTGCGGCGGCGCGCGCTCCGGCGTGCCCGCGTCGAACGGCGGCTCGGGTGCGTAGGCCATGGAGAGCTGGATGAGCTGCGCGGCCTCGTCGCCGCGCAGCCGAGCCGTCACGCGCAGGGCGCCGTCGATCCCGGCGGTGACGCCAGCGGCGAACACGAACCTGTCGTCCTCGACGACACGCGCGTCGACCGGGATCGCGCCGAACAGCGGCAACAGGTGGACCGCCGTCCAATGCGTGGTCGCTCGCCGGCCCCGCAGAAGGCCGGCGGCGCCGCAGATCAGAGCGCCCGTGCAAACCGAGAAGACACACAGTGCCGATGCCGCCTGCCGACGAATCCACTCGAGCACGACCTCGTCGTCCATCAAGGCCTCCTGGCCGTATCCACCGGGAATGTGCAGCAGGTCGAGCGGCGGCGCCGCATCCAGGCCGGCGTCCGGCGTCAGCTTCAGGCCGCCGATGTCGGCCACCGGCGCCGCATCCTTCGCGTAGACCCGATACGTCGCGTTCGGGATGCGCGACAGGACCTCGAACGGGCCGGTGAGATCGATCTGGTCGAGGCCCTCGAAGAGCAGCGATCCCATCTGCAGGTGCTTTTCCGCAGCGATCATCGGTGCCTCCGCTAGCTGGCCAGCAGGGCGTTCACCGCGGCAACCGCCGGCAGCGGCCGCCACAGCACCGTCATCTCGCGGATCAAGCCGGTTCCATCGAGCTTCCAGTAGTCGACGCCGTCCAGCTGGTGCCGCCCGACGGTGATGCCGAAGAACGCCGAGACGTGCTCCGGGCCCTGCATGATCTCGCGGAATTCGAACCGATCGACGATGCCCAACAGGGCCGCGACGATCGGCCGGACTGCGGCCTTGCCGCTGGCGGGCTCGGCGGCCAGCGGCGTCCGAAGCACGATCTCGTCCGACATGTGGCTGAGCATGGCCACCATATCCTTGCGCTGCATCGCCCCGGTGAAGGCCTGGACGTGGCTTAGATCCGACATGGAAAATCTCCTTGGTGGTGCGTTCGCCACGGAACATGGTGCCGGACCCTTTGGCTATATTGCCAAAAATCCCTCAATTCTCGCCAATGGCTGGATGTACATTTTGCATCTTCTGAAGCACCTTTGGCTGCAATGAGAAGAACTCCTCGAATTCAGCCAGGCTTGGTGCGAGTCGTCGATCTGCTCGTGTTCCCCTCGGTGCAGGTGCTCGACGTCACCGGGCCATTGCAGGTGTTCACGACCGCCAACGAGCAGGTGACGGAATGCGGCGGGCCGGCACCCTATGCGCTGCGGGTCGTCGCCCGCGGCGGGCAGAGCGTCACGTCATCGGCCGGGGTGGCGTTGTCGGTGACGGCGCTGCCGCCCATCGCCTCACCGATCGATACCCTGATCGTGGCCGGCGGTCCGGGCGTCGAAGCAGCCGCCACCGATTCCGAGTTG
>DASXQC010000282.1:0-2899 GCA_036493235.1 Reyranella sp. | reverse complement strand
CATGCCCGGGTCGGCGAGACCATCGGGATCGAAGGCGTCACCTTGCCCTATCGTCCGGTCTCCATCGCGCTCGGCAAGACCGTAAACAATGGTTGGGGCGGCTACGAGTGCTGCTGGGCGCGCACGCTCCTGGCATGCCTGGTCGGCGCCCTGGAAGTGCCGGGGGGCACGCTCGGAACGACGGTGCGGCTCAACCGACCGGCCGACAGCCGCTGGTCGAGCGTGAAGCCGGGTCCGGACGGGTTCATGGAATATCCGATGAACCCGACGTCCAGGAGCGATTGGGCGTCGCAGCCCGCGGTGCGCAGCGCTCATCGCACCTTGGTGCCGCTGGTTGCGAACTCGCCGTGGAGCCAGGCGCTGGGGCCGACCCACCTCGCCTGGATGATGCAGAGCGAGGACTTCGACAAGTTCCCGGTGGCGTCGCAGCCGGATGTCTGGCTGGTCTACCGCACCAACCCGGCGATCTCGTTCTGGGACACTCGCGCGGTCGGCGCGGCGATGGCGAAATTCCCGTTCACGGTCTGCTTCGCCTTCACCCGCGACGAAACCAATCAGGTGGCGGACGTGCTGCTGCCCGACTGCACCGATCTCGAGGGCTTGCAGCTCCTACGCATCGGCGGCACCAAATATGTCGAGCAGTTCTGGGACTATCAGGGCTTCGCGCTACGCGACACCGCGGTGCCGCCCCAGGGCGAAGCGCGGGATTTCACTTGGATCGCCACCGAGCTGGCGCGCCGCTGCGGACTGTTGGAGGCCTACAACCTCGCCATCAACCGCGGCGCGGCGGGCGTGAAGCTCTCAGGGTCGAACTACGATTTCTCGCTCGACCCCGCGACGCCCCACGATGTCGAAACGATCTGGGACGCCACTTGCCGCGCCGCCACCGCCGAACTCACCGACGGCGCGGAGGACAACGGGCTCGCCTGGTTTCGCGAGCACGGTTTCCGGGTCAAACCGTTCTCGCGGCTGCAATGGTATCTCTATCCGAGGCTCGTCGAGACCGGCCTGCGGTTCGAGCAGCCTTATCAGGAGCGCCTGTTTCGCATCGGCCAGGAACTGGGACGCCGCCTGCACGAGCAGGGCATCCACTGGTGGGACAAGCAGCTCGCCGAATACCAGCCGATGCCGCATTGGCGCGACCTCGGCGCGCTGTGGGAGGACGCGCTCGCCAGGCATTATCAGGTCCGCATCGCCGACTACCCGTTCTGGCTGATCACTGCCCGCAGCATGCAATATTCCTGGGGCAGCAATGTCGGCATCCAGCTCATCAAGGAAGTCGCCGGCAACGTCGCCGGCCACGGCAGCGTGCTGATGAACGAGACTGCGGCGCAGCCGCTCGGCATCGCCGACGGCGACCTCGTCGAGGTGCGCTCCCCCCTCGACAGCACCCGGGGCCGCGTGGTGCTGTGCCAGGGGATCAGGCCCGACACCCTGCTCATCATCGGCCAGTTCGACCAGTGGGCGACGCCCTACGCCAAGGACACCCAGACGCCCAACATGAACGCGCTGGTGCCGATGCTGCTCGATCTCACCGACGCCACCGGATCGAGCGCCGACCTCGTCAAGGTCGCGGTGACGCGCATCGGAGGCCGCCCGTGAGTCGCTGGGGCATGCTCGCCGATCTCGAGCGCTGCGTCGGCTGCCAGACCTGCACCGCCGCCTGCCGCCACGCCAATGCGACCTCGCCGGCGGTGCAATGGCGCCGGGTGCTCGACGTGGAAGCCGGCGCGTTTCCCGATGTGAGCCGCACCTTCGTCCCGGTCGGCTGCCAGCACTGCGCCGATCCGCCCTGCGTGCATGTCTGCCCGACCACCGCGACGCGCCGGCGCGCCGACGGCATCGTGACCATCGACTACGAGCTGTGCATCGGCTGCGCCTATTGTGAAGTCGCCTGCCCCTATCAGGCGCGTTTCCTGGTGCACGAGCCGCATTACGCCTACAGCGCCGGCGCGATGCAGAACGAGACCGAACGCTACGACGAGGCCCGCATCGGCGTCGCACAGAAATGCACCTACTGCTCCGACCGGATCGATTTCGGGCTCGCACACGGCATGACGCCCGGCATCGATCCCGACGCGACGCCGGCCTGCGTCAACTCCTGCATCGCCGACGCGCTGCACTTCGGCGATCTCGACGATCCCGGCAGCAACGTGTCGCGCCTGCTGGTGGAGCAGAAGCATTTCCGCATGCACGAGGAACTCGGCACAGCGCCGAACTTCCACTATCTCTACGGCAAGGCCGGCGATGCCGCCGACGCCGGCGGCGACAGCGCGGCCGCTCCCGCCGGGCGGGTCCGCACCCGCGGCGTCGAGCCGTGGCATCAGCCCCATTGGGATTGGAAGGCGGCGGCGAACTTCCTGTGCGGCGGCGCCGGCGCGGGGCTGTTCGCGTTCGCCGCCCTGGCGAGCCTCGGCGGCGCACCCGTCGTCCCCCTTGGACTGTTCGCGCTTGCGCTTATTGGCGGCGGCCTCGGGATCCTGATGTTCAAGATCGGCCGGCCGTGGCGCTTCATCTATGTGCTGCGCCAGCCGCAGCGGTCTTGGATGACGCGGGAAGCCATGGTGGCGGCGGTATTCTATCCAGTGGCGCTGGCGGCGCTGCTCGTGGAAAGCCCCGCGCTGATGCTGGTCGCTGCCTTGGTGGGCCTCGTATTCCTGTTGTGCCAGGCGATGATTCTCAAGGCCGCCAAGGGCGTGCCGATCTGGCGCGCCCACAATATCGTGCCGCTGATGTTGTCGACCGGGCTCGCCGAAGGCGGCGGCCTGTTCCTGTGCGCCGCGGCGGCATGGCCGCCCTTGCAGCAGGACCTGCTCTCCGTCGCGATCGTCGTCGCGCTGCTGGTGGCGGCACGGGCGTGGGAGTGGCGTTGCTATCTCGGCCGCCTGGAGCAGGACGG
>DASXQC010000281.1:0-5009 GCA_036493235.1 Reyranella sp. | reverse complement strand
GTGCCGACCTGGATCGTCGACGCCGACCGCGACGAGGCGATCGAGCGCAGCAACACCGAGCTGATGGCCGGCGCGATCCCGCGCGCGGGCCTGCTCTTGCAGCCCGAGGTCAGCCATTTCTCGATGCTGCAGGACCCGCTGGGATTCACCGAGGACGTCATGCGCTTTCTGGCCCGCAAATGGTAACCCTCCCCATTCAAATGGGGAGGTGGCCGCGTCTTACGCGGTCGGAGGGGTCAAACGCCCCACCGCGCCTGTTGCCCATGACCCCTCCGCCCGCGATTACGCGCGCACCTCCCCATTTGAATGGGGAGGAATTCTGATGGTCGACTTCGACGCCGCCATCCTGCCCGGCGTGAAGCAGCCGCTCGAGATTCGCCGCACGCGCATCGCCAAGCTGGAGCGCGGCGACGTGCTGGTGCGCATCATGGCGTCGGGCCTGTGCCACACCGATTTGGAGGTGATCGAGGGATCGCTCGCCTATCCGATGCCGATCATCCTCGGGCACGAGGGCGCCGGCGTGGTCGAGGCGGTGGGCGAGGACGTGACCGCGGTGAAGGCGGGCGACCATGTCGTCTGCTCGTGGAACCCTCATTGCGGCCACTGCTTCTACTGCGAGCGCGACCAGCCGATCCTGTGCGAGCCGTTTACCTACAACCAGCCGCTCGGCCATCTGCTCGACGGCAAATCGCGGCTGACGTGCGAGGCGGGGAAGGGGCACTTTTCGACGGTGTCGAAGGTGCATCACTTCTCGGTCGTGTCGTCGCATGCGCAGTACGCGGTGGTGCCTGAATCGGGCGCGATCGCGGTACCCAAGGAGATCCCGTTCGATCGCGCCTGCCTGATCGGCTGCGGCGTGATGACGGGCGTGGGCGCTGCGACGCGGCTGGCGCCGGTCGAGGCGGGCGCCTCGGTCGCGGTGATCGGCTGCGGCGCGGTTGGCCTGAATGCACTGCAAGGCGCCCGGCTTGCCAATGCCGGCACGGTCATTGCCATCGACCGCGCCAAGGGCCGGCAGAACCTGTCGCGCGTCTTCGGCGCCGATCTCACCACCGGTGAACCGGGTGACGATGTCGTGGCCTTCGTGAAGCAGCACACCGGAGGCCGCGGCGCCGATTACGTGTTCGAGGCGGCCGGCAGCGCCGACGGCTTCCGGCTGGGCGCCGAGATCGTCCGGCCGGGCGGCCATCTGGTGTTCCTGGGCAAGGTCAACGTGAACCAGGACGTCGCCTTCCGCTGGGGCGCGCTGATGGGCGAGAAGAAGATCACCCGCTCGAGCTACGGCGGCGCCCGCCCGCGCCGCGACTTCCCCTGGCTGGCCCGCGCCTACCTCGACGGCAAGCTCAAGCTCGACGAGCTGATTACCTCCCGCCTGCCGCTCTCCCGCATCAACGAGGGTTTCGAGGCGATGCGTCGCGGGGAAGGCATCCGCACCGTGGTGCTGCCATGGTCCTGAGCGTCGCCGCCCTCACATTCCTCCCCATTCAGATGGGGAGGTGTCAGCGTCTTACGGAGGGGTCATGCGTCTGCATTGCGGCTCATGACCCCTCCGCCCGGTATGACGGCGCACCTCCCCATCTGAATGGGGAGGGAGTAGAAAGAAGCCCATGACCAAGCTCCTGTCCGAAGAGGCCGTCGCCCGCTATCGCCGGGACGGCTACCACTTCCCGATCGAGGTCCTCACCGCGGCCGAGACGCGGGCCCTGCGCGGCAAGCTCGAAGCGTACGAGCGGTCGAGCGGTGGGCCGATCGCGGGCGACATGCGGCACAAGCCGCATCTCTATCTCACGTTCCTGAGCGACCTGATCCATCATCCGCGCATCCTCGATGCGGTCGAGGACGTGCTGGGCCCGAACCTGCTGGTCTGGAGCACCAGCTTCTTCATCAAGGAGCCCGACAACGCGGGCTTCGTGTCGTGGCACCAGGACGCGACCTACTGGGGGCTCTCCTCGCCCGACGTTATGACGGTGTGGGTCGCCTTCACGCCGGCCAATCTCCTGAACGGCTGCATGATGTTCATGCCCGAATCGCACAACGGGCAGCTCGAGCATGTCGACACGTTCGACAAGAACAACCTGCTCAGCCGCGGCCAGGAGATCGCGGTCAAGGTCGACGAGAGCCGGGGCGTGGCCGTCGAGCTTGCGCCCGGCCAGGCATCGCTGCATCACGTGCTGTTGGCACACGGCTCGGCGCCCAACAAGTCGGCCGACCGGCGCATCGGCTTCGCCATCCGCTACATCCCGACCCATGTGAAGCAGGCGGTCGGCGCGCGCGACAGCGCCACGCTGGTGCGCGGCGTCGACACCTTCAACCACTTCGAGCACGAGCCGCGGCCCAGCGCCGACTGCACGCCCGAGGCGATGGCGGCGCATGCCGCGATCGTCGGCCGGCAGGTGCAGGTGCTGTATCGCGGAACCGGGCAGGAGCATTTCAGGCCCTGACATCGATGGACGAGCGTAAAGCGTACCGTATCGGCATCGACGTCGGCGGCACATTCACCAAGGCGGTTCTGGTCGACGACGACAGCCACGAGATCGTCGGCCGTTATTCGACTTTGACGACCCACGCCGACCCGCGCGGTGTCGCGGCGGGCGTGGTCGAGGTGTTCCGCCGCGTGCTCGAGGGCTCCAAGGTTTCGCCCGAGGACGTGGTGTTCCTGGCGCACTCGACGACCCAGGCGACCAATGCCCTGCTCGAAGGCGACGTGGCCCCGGTCGGCATCGTCGCCATCGCCAGCGGCCCCGCGGCCGAGCTGGCGGCGAAACAGAGCCGCATCGAGGGCAGCCATCATCGCTTCCTGCATGGCGAGGCGCTGACGGCGAAAACCGCGATGGAGGCGGTGCGCGCCCTGCAGGCCGAGGGGGCGAAGGTAATCGCCGCGACCAGCGCCTTCGGCGTCGACGACGGCTCGGACGAGGAGACCATTCGCGAGGCTGCGTCGGCGCTCGACCTGCCGGTCACCTGCGGCCACGAGATTTCCAAGCTCTACGGTCTCGCGGTGCGCACGCGCACGGCGGTGATCAACGCCTCGATCCTGCCGCGCATGATCGAGACCGCGAACATGACCGAGGCCAGCGTGCGCGAGGCGGGGATCGCCGCACCGCTGATGATCATGCGCGGCGACGGCGGCGTGATGGATGTGCACGAGATGCGGCGGCGGCCGGCGATGACCATGCTGAGCGGCCCGGCCGCGTCGGTCGCCGGCGCATTAATGCATTTACGGCTATCGGACGGCATCTACTTCGAGGTCGGCGGCACCAGCACCAACATCGGCGTGATCCGCAACGGCCGCCCGGCGGTGAAGTACGCCAAGGTCGGCGGCCACGAGACCTATGTCAGCTCGCTCGACGTGCGCGTACTGGGCATCGCCGGCGGTAGCCTGGTGCGGATGAGCGACGGCAAGATCGTCGATGTCGGCCCGCGCAGTGCGCATATCGCCGGCCTGCCGTATTCCGCTTTCGCCGCCCCGGAGGTGTTCGACGGCGCGACCCTGGACGTGGGCGAGCAGGTCGCGGTGCGTGGCCGCGACGGCAAGCGCTATGCGCTGACGACGACCTGCGCGGCCAATGTGCTGGGCTACGCCACGCCGGGCATGCATGCCTACGGCAATCCCGCGGCCGCGACCGCGGCGATGCAGCCGTTGGCGATGGCGCTCGGAGTGTCGGTCGAGGACGCCGCCAACGAGATTCTGGAGCGCGCGACGGACAAGGTGCTGCCGACGGTCGAGCAGCTGATCGCCGAATACGGCCTCGACCGCGACCAGGCGCTGCTGGTGGGCGAGGGCGGCGGCGCGGGTGCGCTGCTGCCGTTCGCGGCCGAGCGGCTGGGCCTGCGCCATGTGATCTCGCCCGACGCCGAGGTGATCTCCTCGATCGGCGTGGCGCTGGCCATGGTGCGCGAGGTGGTCGAGCGGGTGATCGCCGATCCGACGCCGGCCGACCTGCGCGCGATCCGCCGCGAGGCGCTCGACGCCGTGGTGCGGCTGGGCGCTTCGCCTACGACGGTCGAGGTGACGATCGAGATCGACCCGCACAGCCAGCGCGTGCGCGCGACAGCCGTCGGCGCGTCCGAGATGCGCGCCCGCCATCGCCGCCACATCGGCGAGGCCGACGCGCTCAGGATCGCGGCGGAGTCCATGGGCATCCCGACGGCCGACACACGGCTCGCCGCCCAGACCGACGGCATGCGCCTGATCCAGGCGACGATCGACGGGCGCGCCTCGCTGCGGGCGGTCGATCTCGAAGGCACGATCCGCATCCAGCGCAGCAACGCCCGCATCGAGCACGCCCATGCGTCGGACGCGCTGGCGCATCTCACATCGCGCTGGAACGATGGCGAATTGTTCCTCGTGATGGGCGGCCACGTGATCGATCTCGGCGGCTTGCCGAGCCGCGAGCAGGCGCTCGCGGTCGCCCGCACCGAACTCGAAGGCGTGCCCGACGACACGACCGTCCTGCTGGTGGCCGGCCTCCGGTCGCCCTAGTCTCATTGGCCCAAAGGGAGAAGACGAAACCCATGACTGTCAGCGACGAACTTTTTGCCGAGCTGCGCAAGATCGACACGCCGACCATCACCAACGTGGTGGCGACCTATCCGAAGAACCCGCTGTGCCTCGGCCTGTACAATCCGTGGACAGAGAACTGGTACACCGACACCTCGATCCGCTGCCAGTATCCCGAGCTCGGCCCGCTGGTCGGTTACGCCGTGACCTGCGTGTACGGCATGCCCGACCCGAACTACAGCGGGCGGCTCTCCTTCATGGACGTGGTCGACGCGCTCGATGCGATGAAGAAGCCGACCATCCTGGTGATCCAGCAGAAGTGGCCGGACAACATCATGAAGAAGGCGGGCCTGGCCGGCGAGATGATGGTGAGCTCGATGATGGCGGTCGGCTGCATCGGCCTCCTGTCGAACGGCCCGTCGCGCGACGTCGACGCGATCCGCAAGCTCAAGTTCCAGTACATGCTGGGCGGCGTCACCGCCGGTCACGGCGAGCAGGCGGTGCATGC
>DASXQC010000280.1:0-3762 GCA_036493235.1 Reyranella sp. | reverse complement strand
CGACCTGCTCGGCCAATGCCGGTGGCGCCTTGCCCTCGGGCGCGAACACGCCGAGATGCTCGTCGCCCATGAAGCGCGTGGTCGAGCCTTCGACGGCACCCGTCAGGATCATCGGCGGACCCTTCTCGGTCGCCATCGCCTTGAGGCCGGCATCGACCGTCACCATGCCGGGCGTGTTGGCGCTGACGACGCGGGCATCGATCTGCAATGCCTGCTCGAAGGTCGGCTTGTCGGCCCCGCGCAGGTCGCAGACGTTGTAGTCGTGGTCCATGAACACGTAGGAGCCGACCTGCAACTCGGTGAACACGCCCAATTTGGCGTCGATATAGTGAGTGCCGGTGCCCGAGCCGGTAACGATGCCGGGCTTCAGCCCCGCCGCGTCGAGCTTGGCGAGGATGCCCTTTAGGTACTCGGTGCGCTCCTCGATCTTCTCCTGCCGCTCCTTGAAGGAGAGGATGTGCTGGTGGCTGCCGCAATAGAACTGCACGCCGGCATACTTCAGCCACTTCAGGCCCGTCACCTTCTTCACCAGCTCGACCACGCCGTCGGGCGTCGCCACGCCGGTGCGATGAATGCCGGGATCGATGTCGACGACCACCGTCAGCGGCTTCTTGCTCTTGGCGGCGGCCGCGGCGAGCGCGTCGACATTGGCCGGATGATCGACCACGACCATCACGTCCTTGGCCTTCTCATTGAGCGCGATCAGGCGCGCGATCGCCTGCGGCGTCACCACCGGCGAGGTGATGTGCAGGCTCTCGACGCCGCCCTCGGCCAGCGCCTCGGCTTCGCCCAGCTTGGCGCAACACACGCCGAGCGCGCCCGAGGCGATCTGGCGCTTGGCGATGTCGGCCGACTTGTGGGTCTTGGAATGCGGCCGCAGGTTCACCTTGTGCGCCTTCGCGAAGGTGGCCATCTCGGCGATGTTGCGGTCGAGCATCTCGAGATCGAGCACCAGGGCGGGCGTGTTGAGCGACCGCCGCGAGCCCTGCTGGCCGATGAGATGCCCGTGGAGACGCTGCGCTTCGGAAGTCATGGGTTCAGCTCTTCTTCTCTGCTTGAGGTTCGAGATGGCGCACGACCATGCGCTCGCCGGTCGTGCCGCGGTTCACGCCCGCGCTCTTCTGGAAAACGTTGTCGCGGCCGGTGCCCCAGAGCGCGATGCCTTGGGCCAGCAGGCCGCCATCGACCTTGATGGTCTCGCCGGTGATGAAACGTGCCTCGTCGCTGACCAGGAAGGAAGCGACGTCGGCAATGACCTCCGGCTCGCCCCGGTCGGGCCAGGGCTGGTGGTTGAACTGCTTCTCGAACTTCTCGGGCCGGCCGCGATGGACCAGCGGCGTCGAGATCACGCCGGGTGCGATGCCTACCACGCGGATGCGATGGGGGCCGAGCTCGGCTGCCACGTTCTCGATCAGGCTGATCACCGAAGCCTTCGCTGCCGAATAGGCATGACTGCCGCCGCCGCCCACCATGCCGGCGATCGAGGCGGTCACCAGGATCACGCCGCCGTCCCCCAGCTTCCGCATCGCCGCCGAGGCGTGCTTCATGCCGAGGAACACCGAGCGCACCAGCACAGCGAAGGTGTAATCCCAGTCCTCGACGCTGGTCTCGGCGATCGGCCCGAAGGCGCCGCCGACTCCGGCATTGAGATAGGCGATGTCGAGCCGGCCGAAGCGCCTCACCGCCTCGGCCACCATCGCCGAGACATCGGCCTCGTTGGCGACGTCGCAGCGGACGAAGGCGATGTCGTCACCATGGCCCTGCGCCTTGGCGACCGAGAGCGTCTCCTTGCCGTTGGCCTCGTTGAGATCGGCCACCACCACCTTGGCGCCATCGGCCAGGAAGCGCATGACGGTCGAGCGCCCCATGCCGCTCGCTCCGCCGGTCACGACCGCAACTTTTCCAGCCAGTCTGCTCATGTCTGTCCCTTTGGCGTTTCGCCCTCCGGTCTCATGGTGGAGTTGCGCCGTTCCAGCGGCAAGCCTAGCGTTTCGCATTGCCGCCGTCGCCCCGAACGAAGTCGGCGGTCAGGGAGGCTAACCAATGAAGTTCGGCCTGTTCTACGAGATCTCGGTGCCGCGTCCGTGGACGCCCGAGAAGGAACGCACGGTCTATAACAACTGCCTCGAGCAGGTGAAGCTGGCCGATGAGCTGGGCTTCGAGCATGTCTGGGCGGTCGAGCACCACTTCCTCGAGGAATACTCCCACTGCTCGGCGCCCGAGCTGTTCCTGACGGCCTGCGCGATGGTGACCAAGAACATCCAGGTTGGCCACGGCATCGTGGTGTGCGTGCCGGAGTTCAACCATCCGATCAAGATCGCCGAGAAGACCGCGACGCTGGACATCCTGTCGGGCGGCCGTCTCCACGTGGGCACCGGCCGGTCGGCGACCTGGACCGAGCTCGGCGGCTTCCGCGCCAATCCCGACAGCACCAAGAAGAGCTGGGACGAGTTCGTGCGCTGCCTGCCGAAGATGTGGATGCAGGAGACCTTCTCGTACCAGGGCGAGTTCTGGTCGATGCCCGAGCGCACCATCCTGCCCAAGCCCTACCAGAAGCCGCATCCGCCGATGTGGGTCGCGGTGACCAGCCCCGGCACCGAGATCGACGCGGCCGACCGCGGGCTCGGCAGCCTCGGCCTCTCCTTCGCGGGCTTCGAGGAGCAGGAGAAGAAGATCAAGGAGTACCGCCGCCGCATCCAGTCGTGCGAGCCGGTCGGCGCCTTCGTGAACGAGCAGGTGGCCACCACCAACTTCCTGTTCTGCCACGAGGACAACGACAAAGGCGTCGAGATGGGCAAGCGCCTCGGCAACACCTTCAACTATCTCGCGACGCAGCTCATCTCCACTCGCGAGGTCTATTCCTCGCCGTCCTACCAGTCGCTCGGCCTGCTGCCGGCACTGCGCCGCGCCGCGACCGGCCCCGACGCCAACGAACAACAGACCGAGGGCATGGCCTACGGCGATCCGGCGCGCATCATCAAGGCGATCAAGAAGTGGGAGTCGCTCGGCGTCGATTGCGTCAACTTCATCCTCAACGCCAACGAGGTGGTGCCGCAGGACCAGGTGATGGCGAGCCTGCGCCTGTTCGCGAAAGAGGTGATGCCGCACTTCGCCAAGAAGCCCCACAGCGCCGCGGCCGCGGAGTAAGCCATGCCCCTCTACGGAACGCTCGACATCACCCGCGAAGCCGCGCACCTGCCGACACTGGCGAACCTCGACACCGAAGCCTGGACGCTGCCCAAGGCCGAGACGCTGCAGCTCCTGATCGAGGTGCCGCGCTCGTCGACCGACGGGCTGCTGCCCAAGGCGATGCATCCGGCCCTGCCCTCCTACGTGATCCTCGCGGTGACGCGCTATCCCGACAGTCCGGTCGGGCCATTCAACCTGGCGGTGCTGCGCCTGGGCAGCCGCGCCGGCGCGCATCCGCGCGGCTTCCTGCTGGGCGCGGTCGCCAGCACCGATGCGGCGGCGATGGAACTGCGCACGCGCTGGGGCCTTCCGATCGAGCAGGGCGAGGTGAAGTTCGTGCGCCGGCACGACCGCATCATGAGCACGGTGAAGAAGGACGGCCGGACCATCCTCGACTGCGCGATGATCAACCCGCAGCCAGTCGCCGGCACCGACGTGCAGTACATCAACTGGGTGACGGCGGCGAACGCGCCGCTCGACGGCACGACCCAGCCGATGCTGATCCAGGTCGATCCGAAGTACACCTTCTACAAGGCCGAACGCGGCACGCCGCACGTGTCGGCGTTCGACGGC
>DASXQC010000279.1:0-8990 GCA_036493235.1 Reyranella sp. | reverse complement strand
CCGCCGGTTGAGAGGGCGGCGTCAAGGCCGTTGATTCCAAGCTTTGCTTTCCCTAATCGGCGGCAGCACGGTACACTCGGCCCCGTAATCCCATGTTCATCCGCCAGAACATCCAGACCCTGCGGTTCTTCCGCACCACGCCGGCGATGCGCTGTCCGTATCTGCCGCACCGGCTGGAGACCAAGCTCGTCACGGAGCTGAGCGGACCTGACGCGATCTCCCAGCACGACACCCTGACCGACGCAGGTTTCCGCCGCTCGCACCACTTCGTCTACAAGCCCCTGTGCGACGGCTGCCGGGCCTGCGTGCCGGTGCGCATCCGCGTGCGCGATTTCGAACACAGCAAAGCCCAGCGCCGCATCCTGCGCCGCAACGAGCATGTGCACGCCACCGAGGTGCAGGCGCTCGCGACCGGCGAGCAGTACGCGCTTTTCTCACGCTACGTGATGGCCCGTCACCGCGATGGCGACATGGCCGACATGGACTTCGACGACTACCGCGCGATGGTCGAGGAGAGCCCGGTCGAGACGGCGATCGTCGAGTTCCGCGACGACTCGGCCGACGGCCGGCTGGTCGGCGCCGTGCTGGTCGACTGGCTGTCGAGCGGCGTGTCGGCGGTCTACAGCTACTTCGACCCGACCGATCCGCGGCGCGGCCTCGGCACCTACATGATCCTGTGGCTGGCCGACGCGGCGGCCAAGCGCGGCCTGCCGTACGTCTATCTCGGCTACTGGATCGCCGACTCGAGCAAGATGGCCTACAAGCGCGCCTTCCGGCCGCTCGAGTTCTTCGGCCCCGAAGGCTGGATGGAACTGCCTGCGGCGTAGGCATTTTTGCCGGTGCCTGCGAGCGACTTGACGCACCCGCGCGATTCGTCGAAATCCTGTCAAACGCTGGCGCGCTAGGGGTCGTCGCGTTATGGAGGGCCGCCCTTTGAGCGAGACGGGGCAGCCGATAACGAACAACTCGCCGTTTGGGGAGACGGATGCAGCGGAGATGGACCTGGCCCGCGTGGACGATGGCCGCGGGATGCGCCGTGGTCGCCGTCGCTTTGATCTGGTGGGCGATATCCGGTCGGCCATCCGCCCCAATCCCGCTCTGGATCGGATTGGGCGTGCTCGCCGTCGGAATCATCGCTAACCCACTGCTCTTCAGCGAGGCCGTCGACGCCGCCAACGAGAAAATCGGGGTTCTATGCAACTGGCTGGTGCTGCTGGCGACTCTCGTCAGCGGCGGCAACGCTATGGTGCGCTACGCCTACGACACGAGCTCGAACGCCTGGCTCGAAGTCCAGTGGTACATGTTCGCCGTGATCGTGATGTTCGGCGCGTCCTACACGCTGAAGCGCAACGAGCACGTGCGTGTCGACCTGCTCTACATGACGCTCGGCCGTCGCGGGCAGTTGTGGATCGACATCCTCGGCACCCTGGTCTTCCTGCTGCCGACCTGCCTCATCCTGGCCTGGCTCAGCTGGCCGTTCTTCATGCAGGCCTACCTCGTCAACGAGCATTCCTCCAACGCCGGCGGCCTGCTGCGGTGGCCGATCAAGATCGTGCTGCCAGTCGGCTTCGTGCTGGTCGCGCTGCAGGGTCTCAGTGAGCTCATCAAGCGTGTGGCCTTCCTCAACGGTCATCCCGTCGAAAGCCTCGAAGCCCACTACGAGAGACCGACGCAATGATCATTCCTCTCGAGTGGATGCCGCCACTCATGTTCGCCGGACTGGTGGTCTTCATGATCATCGGCTACCCGGTGGCCTTCTCGCTGGCGGCAGTCGGATTCTTCTTCGGCTTCCTGTCGATCGACTTCGGCTACTTCACCCTGCCCTTCATGCAGGCCATCCCGGGCCGCGTGTTCGGCAGCATCCTCAGCAACGAGCTGCTGCTCGCCATCCCGTTCTTCACCTTCATGGGCGCGATATTGGAGAAATGCGGGCTGGCCGAGGACATGCTGGAATCGATGGGCCAGCTGTTCGGCCCGATCCGCGGCGGGCTCGGCTACTCGACCATCATCGTCGGCTTCATCCTGGGCGCGATCACCGGCACGGTGGCGGCGCAGGTCATCGCCATGGCGATGATCACCCTGCCGGTGATGATACGCTACAAGTACGACATGCGCTACGCGACCGGCGTGCTGGCCGCGTCGGGCACCATCACCCAGCTGGTGCCGCCGTCGCTGGTGCTGGTCGTGCTGGCCGACCAGCTCGGCCGCTCGGTCGGCGACATGTATGCCGGCGCCTGGGGCCCGTCGATCCTGCAGATCGTCATGTTCGCCGCCTACACCTTCTATCTGTCGATCGTGAAGCCGGAGGCGGTGCCGGCGGTGCCGCGCACGCTGTTCGGCCGGGCGCTGCTGGTGAAGTGCGCCTGGGGCATCATCCCGGCCGCCATCCTGATCTTCCTGGTGCTGGGCACCATCATGATGGGCCTGGCGACGCCGACCGAGGCCGGCGCGATGGGCACGATCGGCGCGATCGTGCTCGCCGTGGTGCGCAACGCGCCACTTACGAAGTTCGACAAGTTCGCGTTCGGCGCCGGCGTCGGTGCCGCCATCCTCGGCTCGATCATCGGCTATTTCGCCTTCAAGTCGCTCGCCTTCCAGGGCGCCTTCACCATCATGTTCGCGGCCATCGTCTGGCTGTGCTGGCGGGCCTGGCAGGTCAAGGACCTGCGCGAGCTGATCATCCAGGCCTGTCAGGCGACGATGCGCATCACCGCCATGGTGGCGTTCATCCTGGTCGGCGCGACCTGCTTCTCGATCACCTTCCAGGGCGTCGACGGCAACCGCTGGGTCGAGCACCTGATGTCCAGCCTGCCGGGCGGCGTCTGGGGCTTCCTGGTCGTCGTTAACCTGTTCATCTTCTTCCTCGCCTTCTTCCTCGATTTCTTCGAGATCGCCTTCATCATCATCCCGATGCTGGCGCCGGTGGCGCAGAAGATCCTCGAGCCGGTGGTCGGTCACGATGCGGCGCTGATCTGGTTCGGCGTGATGATCTGCGTGAACGTGCAGACCTCGTTCATGCATCCACCGTTCGGCTTCGCCCTCTTCTACTTGCGCTCGGTCGCGCCCAAGGAAGTGAAGAGCAGCGACATCTACTGGGGCTCGGTCCCGTGGGTGATCCTGCAGCTCGCCATGACGATCGGCGTGATCGCGCTGCCGCAGTCGGTGACCTACTTCCTCGACGCGCCGTCCACCGTCGACCCTTCGAAGGTCAAGATCGATATCCAGGCGCCACCGGCCGAGGACGCCGCCCCGCCCGTCTTCAAGTAGACAGGCGGAACGGCAATCGTGCCTCAGATCTTTCCGGCTGCCGACTGCCGGGCCATGTAGTTGTCGAAGGTGTTCTCGACCACGCGGAACCACAGGACCTCTTCCTTGCGGAAGGCCACCATCGAATCGTAGATCTTCTTGAACTGCGGATTCTTGGCCGTGGTCTCGGCATAGACTTCATTCGCCGCGGCGAACGAGGCATCCATGATCTGCTGCGAGAACGGCAGCAGCTTGGTGCCGCCGGCGACCAGTTCGCGCAGCGCCTTGGGATTATCGGCATCGTACTTGGCGGTCATCCAAACGCCGGCATCCTCGCAGGCGGCGTGGAGGATCGCCTGGTAGCTCTTGGGCAGGGCATTCCACTTATCGAGGCCGATCAGCGTGTGCAGCACGGCGCTGCCTTCCCACCAGCCGGGATAGTAGTAGTACGGCGCGATCTTGTTGAAGCCGAGCTTCTGGTCGTCGTACGGCCCGACCCATTCGGCGGCGTCGATCGTGCCCTTCTCCAGTGCCGGATAGATGTCGCCGCCAGCGATCTGCTGCGGCACGACGCCGAGCTTGGTCATCACCTGGCCGGCGAAGCCGCCGATGCGCATCTTGAGGCCCTTCAGGTCGTCGACGGTGCTGATCTCCTTGCGGAACCAGCCACCCATCTGGCCGGCAGTGTTGCCGGTGGGGATGCCGTACACCTTGTAGGTCTTGTAGAAGTCATTCATCAGCTGATCGCCATTGCCGAACTTGAACCATGCCTGGTACTGGCGCGTGTTGAGGCCGAACGGCACCGCCGTGCCGAGTGCGAAGGTCGGATCCTTGCCGAAGTAGTAGTAGGATGCGGTCCCGCCCATCTCGACCGTGCCGTTCTGCACGGCATCGAGCACCTGCAGGCCGGGCACGATCTCGCCGGCTGCGAACGGACGGATCTGGAACTTGTTGTCGGTCGCTTCGGCGACGATCTTCACCAGCCGTTCGCCCGCCCCCCACAAGGTGTCGAGCGACTTCGGAAAGCTCGAGGTGAAGCGCCAGTTGAGCGTCGGCATCGACTGGGCGATGGCCGGTGCGGCGAGCATGCCAACGGATGCCGCGCCCGCCGCCCCAACGGCAGCGGTTCGCAGGAATTTGCGACGATGCATGTGTAACCTCCCATAGACGGCTTTTTTGATTGCCGGTGATTCCACCGGGCGGAACGAGCCTGCCATCGCCCCGGCAGCGGGGCAAACAAAAAGCCCCGTCGAAGCGGGGCTTTTCGCTTGGTTTCCGAGACCTTGCGTCTACAGCTTGTTGGCTGCCGACTGCCGGGCCATGAAGTTGTCGTAGGTGTTCTCGGCGACGCGGAACCACAGCACGCCGTCCTTCCGGAACGCCATCTGCGAATCGTAGATCTTCTTGAAGTTCGCGTTCTTCGCCGTGAGGCCGGCGTAGACGTCGTTGGCCGCGACGAACGAGGCTTCGAGGATCTGCTGCGAGAACGGCTGCAGCTTGGCGCCATTGGCGATCAGCGAGCGCAGCGCGCCCGGATTGTCGGCGTCGTACTTGCCGGTCACCGAGATGTTGCTGGCAGCGGCCGCCATGCGCAGGATCGCCTGGTAGTTCTTCGGCAGGGCGTTGAACTTGTCCTGGTTGATCAGCATGTGCAGCGCCGCGTTACCCTCCCACCAGCCGGGATAGTAGTAGTACGGCGCGACCTTCACGAAGCCGAGCTTGGCATCGTCATAGGGACCGACCCACTCGGCCGCGTCGACCGTGCCCTTCTCGAGCGCCGGATAGATGTCGCCGCCGGCGATCTGCTGCGGCACCACGCCGAGCTTGGTCATCACGTCGCCCGCCAGGCCGGCAATGCGCATCTTCAGACCCTTGAGGTCGTCGAGCGTCTTGATCTCCTTACGGAACCAGCCGCCCATCTGCGCGGTCGTGTTGCCGGCGATCATGCCGACGACGTTGTAGTTCTTGAAGAAGTCGTTGAAGAGCTGCTCGCCGCCGCCGTGGCTGTACCACGCGTTCATCTGGCGCGTGTTGAGGCCGAACGGGACCGTGGTCGCCAGCGCGAAAGTCGGGTCCTTGCCGAAGAAGTAGTAGCAGGCGGTCTGGCCCATCTCGACGGTGCCGTTCTGGACTGCATCGAGCACCTGCAGGCCCGGGACGATCTCGCCGGCGGCGAAGGTGCGGATCTGGAACTTGTTGTCGGTCGCCTCGGCCACGATCTTGGCGAAGAACTCGGCGCCGCCGTACAGCGTGTCGAGCGACTTCGGGAAGCTCGAGGTCATGCGCCAGTTGAGTTCGGGCGTGGACTGGGCGATGGCGGGTGCCGCGACGGTACCGGCGGCTGCCGTGGCCGCGGCGCCTATGCCGGCCGTGCGAAGGAATTTGCGACGTTGCATGTTGAAGCTCCGAGAATTCTCTTAGGGTTGCGGGCTTATGGCACGCAGACCGGAACTGCAACAGTCTCAATGCATGAGCAGCAGGACGAGCGCCAATGCACCGACTGCAATCCGGTACCAGGCGAACACACCGAAGCCGTGCCGGCTGATGAAGCGGACGAACGGCTTCACGACCACCAGGGCCGACAGGAAGGCGACCACGAAACCAACGGCGATCAGACCGCCGCCGTGCCAGTCCAGGGTCTTCCAGTTCTTGTAGGTGTCGTAGACCGAGGCCCCAAGCATGGTCGGGATGGCGAGGAAGAAGGAGAACTCCGCCGAGGTCGCCCGGTCCACGCGCAGGACGCGTGCGCCCATGATGGTGGCGCCCGAGCGCGAGACGCCGGGGATCATGGCGAGGCACTGGCAGAAGCCGACGAACAACGCGGTCTTCCAGTCGATGTCGTCGACCGACTTCACGCGCGGACGCTGCGCATAGCGCTCGATAATGAGAATGGCGATGCCGCCCAGGATGAAGGCGATCGGCACCACGATCGGCGTGTCGAGCATCATCTTGATGTACTTGTGCAGCACCACGCCGATCACCGCCGCCGGCAGGAAGGCGACGATCACCGCGGTTGCGAAGCGGACCGATGTCGGCTCACGCCGCATCACGCCGCCGATCGTGGCGAAGATCTTGGCGTAATAGAGCAGGCAGATCGCGAGGATCGCGCCGAGCTGGATGACGATCTCGAACACCTTGCCCTGCGGTCCCTCGAAGTGGAGCACCTGCTCGGCGAGGATGATGTGGCCCGTCGAGGAGACCGGCAGGAATTCCGTGATGCCCTCGACGAGGCCGATCACCACGGTCTTCAGGAACAGCACCAGATCCATTCGGTCAGTCCTTGAAACGCCTGGCGCGCGGCCAGCCTTTTTCCGGCATGCGTCCGGCTTGGGCGCGCTCGCCCCGCCAGAACTTGAGCTCGTTGGCGGGAATCACCCGGTTGCCCCAGGCCAGGCCCTCGGCCAGCACGAAGGCCTGGGCGTCGGAGAGCTGATCGGCCTTCGACTTCTGCAAGGTGACGCCGCGGCCACGGCCCATCTCCGGCACCTGGTCGATCGGGAAGATCAGCAGCTTGCGGCCTTCGCTGAGCGCCGCGATCGAATCGGCGCCCTCGGGCACGACGCCGAACGCCTGCGCCTTCTCCTTGTCGGCGAGGTTCAGCACCTGCCTGCCGTTCTTGGTCTGCGCCATGACCTCGTCCTCGGGGACGATGAAGCCGCGGCCGGCATCTGACGCCACAAGGAACTTGCGGCCGCCCTTGAAGACGGCGAGCGCCACGATGTCCTGGTCGTTACCGAGCTCGATCATCAGTCGCACCGGCTCGCCATGGCCGCGCGCGCTCGGCAGGCGATCGCAGCCCAGGGTGTAGAAGCGCCCGTTCGAGCCGAACAGCAGCACCTTGTCGGTCGACTGGGCGTGCAGGACGAACTTCTTCTCGTCGCCTTCCTTGTACTTCAGCTCCTCGGCCTGCTTGCCGTCGAGATGGCCCTTGGCGGCGCGGATCCAGCCCTTGTCCGACAGCACAATCGTGACCGGCTCGCGCTCGACGAAGTCCTCCAGCGCATGCTCGACCTCGGCCGGCGCGTCGGCGAGCTCGGTGCGCCGCTTGCCGATCTTGGTCTTCTGGCCGAACTTCGTCTTGGTCTCCTGGACCTCCTCGGAGATCTTGCCCCACTGCTGCTTCTCGTCCTTGAGCAGCGACTTGAGGTCCTTGCGCTCGGCCGAAAGCTTCTTGTGCTCGCCCTTGATCTCGAACTCTTCGAGCCGGCGCAACGCGCGCAGCCGCATGTTCAGGATCGACTCGGCCTGAAGATCGGAGAGCTTGAACGTCCGCATCATGACGGGCTTGGGCTCGTCTTCCTCGCGGATGATCTTGATCAGCTTGTCGATGTTCAGATAGGCGATCAGGAAGCCGTCGAGGATCTCCAGCCGCCGCTCGATCTCGGCCAGCCGGTGCTCCGACCGCCGGATCAGCACCTCACGGCGATGGTCGAGCCAGGCCTGCAGCGCCTGCTTGAGATCCATCACCCGGGGCGTGTTGTCCTTGTCGAGAACGTTGAGATTCAGCGGAAAGCGGATCTCGAGATCGGTCAGCTTGAAGAGCTGCTCCATCACCAGCTCCGCCGGCACGTTGCCGGTGCGCGGCTCTAGCACGATGCGCACGTCTTCGGCCGACTCGTCGCGCACGTCCTCGAGGATGGGCAGCTTCTTGGCGTTGATGATCTCGGCGATGCGCTCGATCAGCTTGCCCTTCTGGACCTGGTACGGGATCTCCGTGACGATGATCCGGTACTGGCCGCGCGGCAGCTCTTCCTTCTCCCAGCGCGCGCGCAGCCGGAAGGCACCGCGGCCGGTCTTGTAGGACTCGACGATCGATTCGCGCGGCTCGACCAGGATGCCGCCGGTCGGGAAGTCCGGCCCCTTCACCAGGTCGACGATGGTGTCGATGCGCGCGTTGGGCGTCCTGATCAGATGCAGCAGCGCATCGCACAGGTCGCCCGCATTGTGCGGCGGGATCGACGTCGCCATGCCGACGGCGATGCCGGCGGCGCCATTGGCCAGCAGGTTGGGGAAACCGCCCGGCAGGACGATCGGCTCCTCGGCCGCACCGTCATAGGTCGGGCGGAAGTCGACCGCGTTCTCCTCGAGGCCGTCGAGCAGCGCCTCGGCGACCTCGGTGAGGCGCGCCTCGGTGTAACGCATGGCGGCCGGGTTATCGCCGTCGATATTGCCGAAGTTGCCCTGACCTTCGATCAGCGGATAGCGAACCGAGAACTCCTGGGCGAGGCGCACCAAGGCGTCGTAGATCGACTGGTCGCCGTGCGGGTGATACTGGCCGATCACGTCGCCGACCACGCGCGCGCTCTTCTTGAAGGCGCTGTTGGGGTCGAGCCGCAGCTGCCGCATGGCGTACAGCAGGCGGCGATGTACCGGCTTCAGCCCGTCGCGCACATCCGGCAGCGAGCGCGCCATGATGGTCGACAGGGCATACGACAGGTAGCGCTCCTGGAGCGCCTGCCCGAAGGGAACCGGTTTGACGGCGGCGAGCGGAACGACGTTGGTGCTGCGTTTGGCCATCTGCTCTTCTGAGGGGCGGCGCTTAGAGGGGAGCGACGGCCGAAACCGTCATTGTTGTTCTTGTCGCTGGAGCGTTTCCATAAATCTCGCCCGCGCGGCGGGCAAGGGTTTGTTATGGGGCCAGAACACGTGGCGCTCGAGGAAAAATCCCGTCAAATCGAGGCCTTGCCGCAGCTCCTCTGCATCGGCCGGCAGCCCGCCGGTGGATAGAAACGGCGGCAGAACCA
>DASXQC010000278.1:0-9165 GCA_036493235.1 Reyranella sp. | reverse complement strand
GCGTTGCCGCCTGGAACGCCGCCTCGGCCTTGGCGTGATCGCCGAAGCGGTTGAAGCCGACCTGGTTGCCGGGCGCGCCCTGCCAGATCTGCGGCGCATCGGGCTTCAGCGCATCGTCGATCTCGGTGACCGCCGGCAGGGTGTCGTACTCGACCTCGACCAGCTCGGCGGCATCCTGCGCTTGTCCGCGGGTCTCGGCCACGACCGCCGCCACGACCTCGCCGACATAGCGCACCATTTCATGTGCCATCGCCCGGCGCGGCGTCATCTCCGGCTTCTTGCCGTCGGCATTGGGGAACATGACGGGGAAGGCGAACGGCTTGGCGCCGTCCTTCGCCATGTCGGCCCAGGTGTAGACCGCAACCACGCCCGACGCTTTGGCCGCCGCCGCGATCTCGATCTTCACGATGCGTGCGTGGGCGTGCGGCGAGCGCACCAGCACCACCTGAAGCTGGTTGGGCCGTGCAAGATTGTCGGCAAAGCCGCCGGTGCCCGTGAGCAGCCGGTCATCCTCGACACGCTTGATGTACTGGGCCTTGCCGAACGCCGCCATACGCAACCACTCCTCGCTCCGTCCGCCCCTTGCGAGGCGGGCGGACTATAGCGGCGAGGTGGGCATGAACAAGGCGGCCTATTTGCCTGCAGCGGCCTCGGCGCCAGCCATGGCGCACTGGGCGTCCTGGTTGCTCGCAGCACCCGACACGCCGATCGCGCCGATGATCTTGCCGTCGACCATGATCGGCACGCCCCCTTCGATCGGTAGCAGGCCGGGCACGCCGATCAGCCGCAGGCTGGCGCCGCCCTGGGCGATCGCTTCCTGGAAGGCCTTGCTCGGGCGCTTGAAGTTGTTGGCGGTGGTGGCCTTGGCGATGGCGATGTCGAGGCTGCCCATCTGTGAATTGTCCATGCGGGACAGGGCGACCAGATGGCCGCCGGTGTCGACCACCGCGGTGACCATCATCCAGCCGTTCTTCTTGGCTTCGGCCTCCGATGCGGCGATCGCCTTCTGCGCGGCGTCGTGGCCGATCGATGGGCCATAGAGCGGCAGCGCCGACTGGGCACCTGCCGCGACAGGAACGAGCAACAAGGCGGCCGCAGCCGCCGCTGCGAGGATATTCCTCATGTGCATTTCCTCTCCCGCTTTTACCGCCGTGGATAGGCGGCAGAGACAGTATGCGGGAGAGCAAGTCCGCCGTTATGACAACCGACGGTCACATCTCGGTGTTCAATTCACCATGGCGGCCTCTACCGCTGGCGGAAGGCCCTGTGGAAGGACTGCGACAAGGGTCCAAGCAGGTAGTCGAGCGCGGTACGCGCTTCCGTCGGGATGGTGACGGACGCCGCCATCCCCGGATAGAGACGCACGCCCTCGATGGCGGCGATCTCCCCGGTGTCGGGGCGGATCGAGGCGATGTAGTGCGCCTGGTTGGTCTTGGGATCGACCAGACGGTCGGCCGAGACCTGGACGACCTTGCCGCGGATCGGCGGCACGACCCGCTGCTTGTAAGCCGTCAGCCGGACTTCGGCCGGCATGCCGGCATGCAGCTCGCTGATGTCCTCGACGGCGACCTCGGCCTCGATCGTGAGATCCTTGGTGTCGGGAACGATATCGAGGATCTTCTCGCCGCGCTGGACGATCCCACCGACGCCGAAGACGTTGAGGCCGACGACGCGACCGCTGTAGGGCGCGCAGATCTTCGTGCGGCCAAGCACGGCGGTGGCGTTCAGCCGCTTCGGCACGACCTCGAGCAGCCGTGACTGGACCTCGTGCAGATCCTTGGCCACGTCGGCCAGACGGTCCTTGCCGAGCTGGACGGACTGCAGCTCCTGCTCGCCGATCGCCTCCTTCGCCTTGGCGATGTTCGCCTGGGCATCGGCGATCTGCGCCTCCAGGCCCGACGCGGTGCGCTCGAGCTGCAGCAGGCGCGGCCGCGGCAGCAGATTCTTCTCGACCAGCGGTGCCACGCTCGCTGCCTCGCCGCGCACTGAGGCGATCTGCTCGCCGTAGGCGGCGACCTGCGCCTCTCCGCCCGCGATCAGGGCCTGGAGCTGCTTGATCTTCTCCCCAATCACTCGACGCTGGCCCTCCAGCGTCTCGTGCCGGCCGCGGAATTGCTCGAGCTGGCCTTGCCAGATGTCGGCGACGGCCGCGCCGGCGACCGCCAGCTCCGGCGGCAGGACGAGCGAGTCCCGGCCTGCCAACTCGGCCAGCAGCCGCGTCTCGGTGGCACGCATCACATAGTACTGGTCGCTCAGCACCTCGAACTCGGCGCGCGCCTGGGTATCGTCGAGCGTCAGCAGGACCTGGCCCCTCTCGACGACGTCACCTTCCTTCACGTCGAGCGTACGCACGATGCCGCCGTCGAGATGTTGCACGGTCTTGCGGTTGCCCTCGACCTTGACCGTGCCGTTGGCCACGACCGCCGCGTTGAGCGGCGCCACCGCAGCCCAGCCACCCAGGCCGCCGAAGAAGAGAACGATCATCAGCGCGCCTGCCACGACCGGCGTGCGCAGGGAATCGCTGGTGCCCGGATCGAGAACCTGGTCGGTCATCCGCCGCTCCTGATCCGGCGCACCGGCTGCACGCCCGGTCCGCCTTCGGCGGCCTGCTGTTGCGACAGCTTCGCCAGCACCTCGGCGCGCGGGCCGAACATGAGTGCCTGCCCATCACGCAGCAGCAGCAGCTTGTCGACCACACCCAACGTGCTGAGACGATGGGAGATCACGACGGTGGTCGTTCCGTCCTTCTTGAGATCGTGGACGCAATCGGCCAAGGCCGAATCGCCGCTGGCGTCGAGATTCGAAGACGGCTCGTCGAGCACCACCAGGCTCGGCGCGCCATAGACCGCGCGCGCGAGCCCGATCCGCTGGCGCGTGCCTCCGGACAAGGCGATGCCGCCCTCGCCGACCGGCGTCTCGTAACCGTCGCGCAGACGCAGCACGAGATCGTGCACCCGTGCCCGCTGGGCGGCGCGCAACGTCGCGCCGTCATTGTCCGTCTCGAAACGGTTGATGTTGGCGCCCACCGTGCCGGAGAACAGCTCGATATCCTGCGGCAGGTAGCCGACATGCTGGCCGAGCGTGCTGCGCGACCAGGCGACGACGTCGGCGCCGTCGAGCCGCACCGAACCGGCGCTCGCCGCCACCACGCCGACAAGGTGGCGCGCCAGGGTCGACTTGCCCGCACCCGAAGGGCCGATCACGCCCAGCACCTCACCCGCAGCCAGCGCGAACGACACGCCGCGCAGCAATGGCGCTGGCTGTCCGGGCACGACGCAGGTCAGGTTCTCGACCTCGAGCCGCCCGGCCGGCCGCGGCAGGATCAGCGCCCGCTCCGCGACCGGTCGCGCGAGGAACAGCTCGTCCAGGCGGCGCACCGCCCGCCGCGCGGCAGTCTGGTTGCGCCAGCCGCCGACCACCTGCTCGATCGGCTGCAGGGCGCGACCGAGCAGCAGGCTCGCGGCGAACATGGCACCGCTCGATGCGTCGTGCTCGATCACGAGATACGCGCCGAGGCCCAGGACAGCCGACTGCATGCTGAGGCGCAGGAAGCGGATGACGGCCTGGACCGCCGCGCCGCGGTCGCTGGCGCCGGCCTGGCGGCTCAGCATGACAGCGCGGTCGCGTGCCCAGCGGTGCAAAAGGCCGGCGGTCATGCCCATGGCACGCACGATCTCGCCGTTGCGCACCGCTGCTTCGGTGAAGCCATAGGAGCGCGCCGCGGCGGCATTGGCCTCGGCAAGCGTCTTGCGGATCAGGAATTCGTTGAGCAGAGCCATCGCCAGCAGCGCCAGGCAGCAGACGACGGCAAAGATGCCCAGCACCCAGTGCAGGATGAAGATCGTCGCGACATAGATCGGAGCCCACGGCAGGTCGAAGATCGCGTGGATGCCGCCACCGCTCGCGAACTGGCGGAAGGTGTCGAACTCGCGCAGCATCTGGCCGCCCGCCTCGCCGCCGGCCACCGGGCCGGCGATGATCGCCTGCATCACGCGCGGCGCCATCTGCCGGTCGATCCGGATGCTAAGCCGCGTCAGGACCGTGGCGCGCACCATGTCGAGACCGGCCAGCACCAGATAGGCCAGCAGCAGGGCCACGGTCAGCATCAGCAGCGTGACCTCGCTGCCGCTCGGCACGACGCGGTCATAGACCTGCAGCATGTAGAGCGGACCGGCGAGATAGAGCAGGTTGATCGCCAGGCTGAAGGCGCCGGCAGCGGCAAAGCCTGCCGCGCACCCGCGCAGCAACCGTCGGAATTCCGGTGACTTCGGCATCGATCCGCTCCGTCAGCGATGCTAGAAGTCGTCGGTCGTGAGGCCGAGATGCACGCCGACCAGCGTGATCGTCATGTCCGCGCCGTGCGTATCGGCCGCGCTGATCGTCTGCACGTGGTCGGAGGTATTCGCCACCACCAGCGTGTTGCCGCCGCTCTCGAGGGTGGCGACGCTGCGGGCCGCCAGCGTGTGCTGGCCCGGGCCGCTGAGGTCGCCCTGGTATTGCACCTGGCCATTCGCCGACTGGATGCCGGGGATCGCGCTGAAGTCGATCTTGTCGACGCCATGACGGAAATTGTCGATCGTGTCCGAGGCGCCCGCCGTGGAATCGGAGGCGGCCTGGTAGACGAAGGTGTTCTGCCCGGCGCCGGCGATCATCCTGTCGGCACCGCCGCCGCCCGTGACCGTGGCGTTGGCGCCGTGGCTGTCGATCAGGTCGTCGCCGTCGGTGCCGGTGAGGCTGGTGGTCGAGGTGCCGCCGACCAGCACCTTGCCGTCGCTGTGCTCCATGTCGCCGGAGACGCGGGTGGCGTTGTAGCCGAAGCTGTGCTCGGTGCCCGCGGCGGTCTGCTGGACGAAGCTCCAGGTGCCCTTGGCATCGGTGGTGGCAAAACCCAGCCACTCGTAGCCGTCGTAGAGCGAGATGCTGTCGCCCACCTCGCCGGTGTTACCGGTGAGGGTGATCGTCCCGTTGTCGTCGACCGACAGCGCCGAGAAGGTCGGCGCATGCAGCGGCACGTCGAGCGACAGGCTGGCCGAACCCAGGTTGCCGGCATCGTCGATCTCGGTCGCCATGATCGCGTGCGATCCGGCGGTGAGGTCGGCGAAGCTCATCGACCAGTGGCCCGTGGCATCAGCCGTGGCAGCGGCGGTCGAGACGGTGCCGTCGACGGTGAAATGCACCGTGGCGTTGGGATCGCCCATGCCGGTCAGCAGGCCGCCCTCGCCCGCGGTCTCGGTGACCACCGGACCCATCGTGTCGAGCACGAAATCGACGGCGCTGCTCGCGGTCACGCCGAACACGTTGCTCTCGCTGGCAACGATGGTGTGATGGCCGTCGGCGAGGTCAGCCGGCGTGAACGTCCAGTTGCCGTCGGCGTCGGCGGCCACCGTCTCGGCGATCTGCGAGCCGTCGACGGTGAAATGCACCGTGGCGAAGGCATCCGTCGTGCCCGACAGCGCCGCCTTCGAGGTGACGCCATCGATGGCCGAACGGCCGCTGTCCTCGGTCAGTGTCGCCACGACAGTGGGCGACAGCGTGCTGACCCGGAACGGGGACACGCCGTGGCTCTCATTGCCGGCCATGTCGGTGGCGTTGGCGCCGTAGCTGTGCACGCCGGGCGAGATCGCGCCGGAGATGGTGAAGGTGCCATCGGCGCCGGTGGTGGCAAAGCCCATCCAGTCGTTGCCGTCGTAGACCGAGATGGTGTCGTTCGCCTCGCCAGTGAAGCCGGTGAGCGTCACCATGCCATTGGCGACCGTGGCGCCGGTGAAGAACGGCCGTGCCGCCTCGGTCTGCAGCGTGAAGCTGGTGGCTGCACTCCCCATCAGAGTCGTGCCGATCAGTTCGCTGGCGACGATGGTATGCGCGCCGTCGCCCAGGTTGGTCGGCGTGAAGGTCCAGTGGCCGTCGGCATCGACCGTGGTCGAGCCGGTGACTGCATGGCCGTCGCTGAACTGCATGGTCGCGCCCGGATCGCCGGCACCGGTCAGCGTGGCGTCGTTGGTGACGGCGTCGCCCGCCGATGCGCCGGTGTCATGGGTGAGGCCGACGGTAACCAGCGCGTCCGGTCCGCTGTCGCTGCCCGACATGCCGACCGACGTCGAGAGCGTCGGGCTGCCGCCGCCGACGGTGACACCTGAGCCGGCGATCACCTTGCCACCGCCCGCGATGGCGAGATCGCCGCTGCCCTGGACATTGGCCAGCACCGTCGGGTCGGCGCCGGCACCGTAGTACTCGATGCCCGAGCCGGTCATCGACAACTGCTCGCCCGTCGCGACCGTGGCGGCGACGGCAACGGTCTGCGTACCCCAAGTCGAGAAAGTATCGTCGGTGAAGTTGGACGGACCGTTGACCCAGGCGCCCTCGCCCGCGTTGTTCTCGAAGCCGCTCGCCTGCACCAAGGTGATGCCGCTGCTGGCGTAGATGCCGGGGCCGAGATTGTCGACGAAGTAGGCGCCCTTGACCGTCATGTCGTGGGTGCCGTTGTCGAGGATGAGGCCGGCGCCGCCGTTCTTGCGGAAGCCGCCGCCGATCCAGTCGATGTCGCTCGCGGTGCCACTGGTCGGACCATCGGCGAAGCGGGCGCCGCCCAGGGCGTTGCCGTTCATCCACGAGGCCGCAACGTCGACATGCCGGACGTTGCCCAGCACGTCGAGACCGACGCCGCCGGTATGCTCGACGTTGACGTTGTTGACGGTGAGGTTGGTGACCAGCCGGTCACCGCCGTCCGCCACGATCTTGATGCCATCGCCCTCGCCGCCGGCTCCGTTGATCGAGAAGTTCTCGATCGTCAGGTTGGACAGGGTGACGCCGGTGCCGAGCACGACCTCGATTACCGGGCCGCCGTCGGCGATGGTTGAATTGATCTTGGCGCCGCCGAGATCGATGACGCCGTTGCTCGACGAGCTGGTGAGGTTGATCACGATCGAATGGCTGACCGTGTAGATCGTGTTGTCGAGGTGGACAGTCTGGCCGGCCAGCCCCTGGCCGATTGCAGCCTCGAGCGGGCTGGTGCCGTGGGTCGAGGCGACGGCGGCGGTCGCCAGCGCCGTCACCGCAGCGATCGTAGGGGCCGTGACGCCGACGTCGCTCGTCGTCACGTGCGCCACGTTGCCCGCGCCCACGCCGCCCACCGCCACGGCATGGCCGTCGACGATGGTCCCGCTGTTGTCGACCTGCAGCGCCGAGCCCTGGCCCTGGATGTTGGCCAGCGTGCCGGCGCCGGTCGCGGTGTTGCCGATCAACGTCGCGTTGCCCGCGAGATAGCCGTCGATGCCGACGGTCTGCGCGCCGGTGCTCTCGAAGGTGTTCTGGTTGAAGTTGCCGTAGTTCTGGAAGTCGATGCCGGAACCCGCGTTGTCGGCGAAGGTGCTGGAGCTCACCGAGGTGATGCCCCACATGGCGTCGATGCCCGAGCCGTGATTGTCCTCGAAGGTGGCACCGTCGACGCCGAGATCGCGGGCGCCGTTGTCCAGGGTGATACCGGCGCCACCATTGTCCGAGGCGCCGCCGCCGAACCAGCGCAAGGCGCTGACCTGGCCATCGGCCAGATGGGCGAAATGGGCGCCGCCCTCGCCGTTGCCGTTCATCCAGCTGTTCGAGACCAGGCCCTCGAACACGCTGCCCTGCACGTCGAGGCCGTAGCCGCCGACGCCCTGCACTGTGACGTTGTTGACGTTCCAGTTGTAGACCCAGCGGTCGTTGCCAGCGGCGACGATGCTGATGCCGGCGCCCTCCGCGCCGTCTCCCTGGATGGTGAAGTTCGAGAAATCGAGGTAGCGCAGGTCGACACCGGGGCCGACGACGATCTGGATCACCGGCTGGCCGCCGGTGACCTGCGAGACGATCGTGGCACCGCCGCCATCGAGTCCGAGCGGGCCCTGAATGGTGCTGTCGATGTGGATGACGATCGGCTGGGTGACGGTGTAGGTGCCGCCGGAGAGTTGGGCGACGTTGCCGTCACCGATGGCCGTAGTGAGAATCGAGGCAAGATCGGTGGTCGCGGAAGGCATGGGTTGGCATCTCCGGTCCAGTGTCTGGACCGGCCTCGAGCTGGTGGAAGAAGGATCGGCGTCGTTCAGCGGCGCGAGGTTGGGGACGTCGCGCCGGTGGCTGATCGAAACTGGTCATCGCAGTGTCGGCGCGGGGGCGCGACGGTACGATCGACTCGTGGACTGCCCCCCGGCAGTTCCTCATTTTCGCCAGGGCGCGGGCTTTTCAAAACCGCGCTACGGGCCTACTGCCCCGCCAGTACATGGGGCTACGGAAGCGGCGCGTATGTATTCTGGAACGCTCGGAATTGCCAGTGACCTTGTGACAAAAAAGGGTCGCACCGACGCATATCTCGCGGGCATTGGCGCATGTGATCGCGCGCCATCCCTCCAGCAGCACCACATCCTGAACGCGAGCGGCCGCAGGGCACCGCCGCCTCGGGCGATGCCGTCCTGCAGCGTATCTCGGTGTTCAGTGCGCGAGGCTCGGCAGCTCTGTCAGCGGCACGATCTTGATGCCCGCGGCCTCCAGCCCTTCGCGCACCGCCTTCGACACGGTGACGGCCGTCGGGCCGTCGCCGTGCACGCAGATCGAATCGACCTGACAGGGAATGCGCTTGCCCGAGGTCGAGTAGATCGCCTGCTCGTCGACCATCCGGCGCACGCCGGCCACCGCCTGCGCCGGATCCTTGATCATCGAGTTCGGCTCCTTGCGCAGCGTCAGCATGCCGGTGTCGGTGTAGGTGCGGTCGGCGAAAACTTCCTCCGCCGCGCGCAGGCCGTACTTGCGCGCCGCTTTGCCCTGCTCGGTGTTGGCCTGGCAGAGGAAGATCAGGTCGCGGTCGACCGCCTTGGTGGCGCGCGCGATCGCCTCGGACATCTCGGGACTGTCGGCCGACATATTGGCCATCATGCCGTGCGGCTTCATGTGCGTGACCTTCGTGCCGTGCATTGCCGCGATCGCCTGCAATGCACCGATTTGGTAGGCGATGTTGGCCTCGAGTTCCTTGATCGAGAGGTTGATCACGCGGCGGCCGAAGCCCTGCAGGTCGGCGAAGCCGGGATGGGCGCCGATCGAGACGCCGTTCTCCTTGCACAGCCGCACGGTGTCCATCATCACCATCGGGTCGCTGGCATGGAAGCCGCAGGCGACGTTGGCCGAGCGCACGATCTTCAG
>DASXQC010000277.1:0-11989 GCA_036493235.1 Reyranella sp. | reverse complement strand
CCCCTTGATCGCGTCACGGAGTGACGCGCCCCAGCAAAAGAGCGGCCGCGGACGGCCGGGATCAGGTCTTTTCGCCGGGATCGAGCTCGTCCGGTGAGGGCGCGTCGCCAGCCTCCGCCTTCGCACGCTCCTTGGCTTCCTTCTTGGCGGCGGCCTTTTCGGCGTTCTTGACGGCCTTGAGGCGGGCGCGCTCGCGACGTTCGAATTCGTAGTTCGGTTTGCGGGGCATGGGTCTTCAGCTTCCGTTGGGTGTGCGCTATTCCAGTGCGCAATCATAGCCGACAAAGAGAGGGCACGTCTGTGGACTGGCGCGCCCCGGCAAATCAATAGCCAATGTTCGCGCGCAGGTACTTCTCGGCCTGCTCGATCGGGATGCCGCGGCGCTTGGCGTAGTCCTCGACCTGGTCCTTGCCGATGCGCGCCACGCCGAAATACTCGGCCTCCGGATGGGCGAAATAGTAGCCCGACACCGCCGATATAGGGATCATCGCGAAGCTCTCGGTCAGGGTCAGGCCGGTATTCTGGCCGGCATTGAGCAGGCGGAACAACTCGGGCTTCTGGCTGTGGTCGGGGCAGGCGGGATAGCCCGGCGCCGGCCGGATGCCGCGATACTTCTCGCGCACCAACTCCTCGTTGGAGAGCGCCTCGTCCGGCGCGTAGCCCCAGATCGTCTTGCGCACCCGCTCGTGCAGGCGCTCGGCGAAGGCCTCGGCGAGGCGGTCGGCCAGCGCCTTCAGCATGATGTCGGAATAGTCGTCGTGGTCGGCCTTGAAGCGGGCGAGGTGCGGCTCGATGCCGTGACCCGCCGTGACGGCGAAGCCGCCGATCCAGTCGGCGCGGGGCGAGATGAAGTCGGCCAGGCACATGTTGGCCCGGGGCGCGCGCTTGGCGATCTGCTGGCGCAGGAAATAAAGCCGCGAGATCTCCTTGCTGAAGGTGTCGTCCTGGAACAGCACGACGTCGTCGCCCTCGCGGCGGCACGGCCAGAAGGCGGCCACGCCCTTCGCCGTCAGCCACTTCTCGCGCACGATGTGGTCCAGCATCTTGCGCGCGTCGGCGAAGAGCTTGCGCGCGCTCTCGCCCACCACCTTGTCCTCGAGGATGCCGGGATAGGTGCCGGCCAGCTCCCAGGCGCGGAAGAACGGCGTCCAGTCGATGCGCTCGACCAGCTCGTGCAGCGGGTACTCGGCGAAAACGCGCGGCAGGCCGCTCTCGCTGTTGCCGAACAGGCGCGGCTTGGGCGGGATGTAGGTCGACCAGTCGAGCTTGAGGCTGTTGGCGCGCGCCTCGGCGATCGGCACCAGCTTCTCCTTGCCGCCGCCGGCGCGCTCGACGCGGATGGTCTCGTATTCCTGCGCGACCTTGGCGGCAAACTCGCTGGCCTGCGCGCCGGACTCCGAGGTGAGCGCGGTGCAGACGCCGACCGCGCGCGAGGCGTCGAGCACGTGCACGGTCGGCCCGTGATACTTGGGCGCAATGCGGAGCGCGGTGTGCACCTTCGAGGTCGTGGCGCCGCCGATCAGCAGCGGCACGTGGAAGTCCTGCCGCGTCATCTCCTCGGCCACCGTCACCATCTCGTCGAGCGACGGCGTGATCAGGCCGGAGAGGCCGATCATGTCGGCCTTGTTCTCGTTGGCCGACTTCAGGATGTCCTGGAACGGCACCATGACGCCGAGATCGATGACCTCGAAATTGTTGCACTGGAGCACCACGCCGACGATGTTCTTGCCGATGTCGTGGACGTCGCCCTTGACCGTCGCCATGACGATCCGGCCTTTGGGCTTGGAGGTCTCGGTCTTCTGCGCCTCGATATAGGGCAGCAGGTGCGCCACCGCCTTCTTCATCACCCGCGCGCTCTTCACCACCTGCGGCAGGAACATCTTGCCGGCGCCGAACAGGTCGCCGACCACGTTCATGCCGGCCATCAGCGGGCCTTCGATCACCTCGATCGGGCGGGCGATCTGCAGGCGCGCCTCCTCGGTGTCGGCGACCACGAACTGATCCATGCCCTTGACCAGCGCATGCTCCAGCCGCTTCTCGACCGGCCAGCTCCGCCACTCGGCGTCCTGGGTCTCGACCGCCGCGCCGCTGCCCTTGTACTTGGGCGCGAGCTCGAGCAGCCGCTCGGTGGCGTTGGAATTGCGGTTGAGGATCGCGTCCTCGCAAGCCTCGCGCAGCTCGGCCGGGATCTGGTCGTAGACCTCGAGCTGGCCGGCATTGACGATGCCCATGTCCATGCCCGCCTGGATGGCGTGGTACAGGAACACCGAGTGCATCGCCTTGCGCACGGGCTCGTTGCCGCGGAAGGAGAAGGACAAGTTCGAGACGCCGCCGGAGATCTTCACGTGCGGGCAGCGCTTCTTGATCTCGCGCGTCGCCTCGATGAAGTCGACGCCGTAGTTGTTGTGCTCCTCGATGCCGGTGGCGATCGCGAAGATGTTGGGATCGAAGATGATGTCCTCGGCCGGGAAGCCGACCTGCTCGACGAGAATCTTGTAGGCGCGCTCGCAGATATCGACCTTGCGCTGCCGGGTGTCGGCCTGGCCCTTCTCGTCGAACGCCATGACGACCACCGCGGCGCCGTAGCGGCGGACCTTCTTCGCGTGCTCGATGAATGGCTCGACGCCCTCCTTCATCGAGATCGAGTTGACGATCGGCTTGCCGGCGACGCACTTGAGGCCGGCCTCGATCACGCTCCACTTCGAGCTGTCGATCATGATCGGCACCCGGGCAATGTCCGGCTCCGAGGCGATCAGCTTGAGGAACGTCTCCATCGCCATCTGGGAATCGAGCAGGCCCTCGTCCATGTTGATGTCGATGACCTGCGCGCCGGCTTCGACCTGCTGGCGTGCGACCTCGACAGCGGCGGTGTAGTCGCCCTCCAGGACCAGCTTCTTGAACCTCGCCGAGCCGGTGACGTTGGTCCGCTCGCCGATGTTGATGAAAAGGGCGCGGCTCTGGTCGCTGTCCGTCGCGGTGGGTTCGGTACTCATTACATGAAACTCGCTGCTTCCATGCCCGACAGCCGGAGCGCCGGCGGCAGTGCGTGCCACTGGCGCGGCTTCAGGCCCTTCACGGCTTCGGCGACCGCCTTGATGTGCGCCGGCGTGGTGCCGCAGCAGCCGCCGACGATGTTCAGCCAGCCGTTCTCGGCCCAGCCGCGCACCAGCTTGGCAGTCATCTCCGGAGGCTCGTCGTAGGCGCCGAGTTCGTTGGGCAGTCCGGCGTTGGGATAAACGCAGACCAGCCCGTCGACCTGCGGGTTGAGCGCGTTGACGTAAGGGTGAAGCTCGGTCGCGCCGAAGCTGCAGTTGAGGCCCATGGTCAGAGGCTTGGCGTGGCGTACCGAGTGCCAGAACGCCTCGACGGTCTGGCCCGAGAGGTTGCGGCCGGCGAGGTCGGTGAGGGTCATCGAGACCATCACCGGGATCTCCTCGTTGCGCGCCTCGCCCGCCTCGTCGGCGGCGACGATCGCGGCCTTGGCGTTCAAGGTATCAAACACCGTCTCGATCAAAATGAAGTCGACGCCGCCATCGAGCAGGCCGTCGATCTGCTCACGGTAGATGCCCTTCACCTCGTCGAAGGTGACGGCTCGGAAGCCGGGATCGTTGACGTTGGGCGACACCGACAGGGTCTTGTTGGTCGGACCCAGCGCGCCGGCGACGAAGCGCGGCTTGCTCGGGTCCCTCGCCGTGGCGGCGTCGGCGCAAGCGCGTATGATCTTCGCGGCTGCGAGATTGATCTCACGCGCGCGGTCCTGCAGGCCGTAATCGCCCTGGCTGATTGCGTTGGCGTTGAAGGTGTTGGTCGCCAGGATGTCGGCGCCGGCCTCGATGTAAGCATTGCAGATCTCGCCCACGACTTCGGGACGCGTGAGGTTCAGCAGGTCGTTGTTGCCCTTCTGGTCCTGCGCGAAGTCGCGGCCGGCGCGGAAGGCGGCCTCGTCGAGGCGATAGCCCTGGATTGCGGTGCCATATGGCCCGTCCTTCACCAGGATGCGCTCCTGGGCGATGGAGCGGAGGAGGTCGGCCTTCTCAATTCGAGTCATGGCGACGGACTCCCAGGAGATGGCACAGCGCGAAGGTGAGGTCCGCGCGGTTCAGCGTATAGAAATGGAACTGGTCGACGCCTTCGGCATACAGGCGGCGGCAGAGGTCGCCCGCGACTGTGGCGGCGATCATGCGGCGTGTCTCGGCGTCGTTGTCGAGGCCGCCGAACATGTCGGCCAACCAGCCCGGCACCTTCGCGCCACACAGGCCGGCCATCCTCTGGATGCCCTGGAAATTCGAGACCGGCATGACGCCCGGCACGATCGGCACGTTGATGCCGGCCTTCGCCGCGTCCTCGCGAAAGCGCAGGAAGTCGTCGCACTCGAAGAAGAACTGGGTGATGCAGCGGTCGGCGCCGGCATCGACCTTGCGCTTCAGGTTATCGAGGTCGGCATCGACGCTGGCCGAATCGGGATGCTTCTCGGGATAGCCCGCGACGCTGATCTGGAAGTCGCCGATCTTCTTCAGGCCCGCGACCAGCGCGGCGGCGTTGGCGTAGCCGCCGGGATGCGGGCAGTACTTGCCGCCCATCCCGCCCGGCGGATCGCCGCGCAGCGCCACGATGTGGCGGATGCCGGCATCCCAGTAGGCACGCGCAACGTCGTCGATCTCGCCCTGGGTGGCGGCGACGCAGGTCAGGTGGGCGGCGGCTTCGACGCCGGTCTCCTTCTTGAGGCGCACCACGGTCTCGTGCGTGCGCTGGCGGGTCGAGCCGCCGGCGCCGTAGGTCACGGAGAAGAAGGTGGGCTTCAGCGGCGCCAGGCGCTCGACCGTTTCCCACAGGGTGCGCTCGGCGGCCTCGGTGCGGGGCGGCGAGAACTCGAACGAGACCTGCAGGCCTTGCGGGCCGTGGGCGGGGAATTCGATGCGGTTCACCGCGTCGCTCCTTGCGTGAGAGTAGGCGCGCGGCCGCTACGTTGCGGCGCCTCGCGTTCGCCGCGCCAGATGCCCGTCATCAGGCGGCGGCCGGGGACGTGGAGTGGCTCGAGCGGATTGAGGCCGGCGCTGCGCAGCCAGCCCTGCACCTGGTTGTCGGCGAAGCCCAAGTGGACATGCGCATGCTCGCGTTTCAGTTCGACCAGGTCGTGCGGCGAGAAGTCGACGACCAACACGACGCCGCCCGGCTTCACCACGCGTGCGGCCTCGGCCAGCGCGGCGGCCGGGTCGTCGGCGTAGTGCAGCACGTGATGGATGGTGACCACGTCGAAGCTGTCGGCCTCGAAGGGCAGGGCATACATGTCGGCCTGGCGGATCTCGGCATTGTCGATCGCCGCGCGTGCGAGGTTGGCGCGGGCCAGGGCCAGCATCTCGCGGCTCTGGTCGACGCCGATCGCGCGCTCGACCTTGGGCGCCAGCACCTCGAGCAGCCGGCCCGTGCCGGTGCCGATGTCGAGCAGCCGGCGGGCGCCGATCGGCAGGTGATGGGCGAGGGCGCGCTCGATCTCGCGGTCGGCGACGTGCAGCGCGCGCAGCTCGTCCCAGCGCTGGGCGTTGTCGCGGAAGAAGCGCGCCGCCGCGGTCTGCCGCCGCTGCTGCAGCGCATCGAGTCGGGCCCGGTCGGTCGCCAATCGCGGATGTTTGATGTCGAGCCGGCGCACGAACTCGCGCACCAGGGCGGCGTCGTCGCCGCCCGTGACCAGCCGGAAGCGGGTGAACTGCGCCTCGCGGAAGCGCTCCAGCAGGCCGCCTTCGACCAGCAGCTTCAGATGCCGCGAAACGCGCGGCTGGCTTTGTCCCAGTACGTGCACGTAGTCGCTGACGGTCAGGTCCTCCCGCGCTGCCAGCGCCAGGATGCGCAGCCGCGTGTCCTCCGCCGCTGCCCGCAAAAGGCTCAACAAACGATCCATGATTAAGATACGTATAAAAATATATTTATGTCCGCAAGTGAAAAAGACGAAACCTTGGCCGACTTCAAAGTGAAGGCGGCGTGTGCAACACTCGCGGCAACTGCGGCTAAACCAAGCCGCTTTCGGGGGCGTCAGCGTCGATGGTCGAAGGTTTTTTCAAGCATATGGCGAATATCCGCCATTCGGCCCTCGCGCTTGCCGCGGCGGCTGCCCTGACGGGCTGCGGCGACACCGGCGCCAACGAGCCGTGGGATCCGATGGAAGGGGCCAACCGGTTCGTCTTCTCGATCAACCGCGCGGTCGACACGATCGCCCTGCGGCCGGTGGCGGTGTTCTACCGCGACTGGATGCCGGCGCCGGGCCAGCGCGGCGTGCACAACGTCGTGGAAAACCTGGGCGAGCCCGTCACCGCCATCAACGAGGTGGTCCAGGGGGCGCCGGGCCGCGCCGCCACCACGGTTGGCCGTTTCATCATCAACTCGACGATCGGCGTGGCCGGCATCTTCGACGTCGCGAGCAAGATGGGCCTCAGCAAGACCAAGGAAGGCATGGGCGACACCATCGGCTACTACGCCGGTGTCGAGCCCGAGAACGGCGGCTTCTACATGGTCCTGCCGGTGGTCGGCCCGTCCAACGCCCGTGACGGCGTGGGCCTGGCGATCGACGCCGCGGTCGATCCGTTCAGCATCGTCACCTTCGGCATCAGCAACACGGCCGGCTGGATCTACAGCGGCGCCCGCTACGGTGCCACCGCGATCGATATGCGTTCGCGTACGCTTTTCGCGCTGGACGACCTCGAGAAGAATTCTGTCGATTACTACGCCGCGCTGAAGAGTGCATACACCCAGCAGAGAGCGGATTTCATTCGGCAGAAGCGGGACAAGACCGGGCCGCGGGCGGAGCTGGAGCAACGCGACAAGGTCGCGCTGGTGCGGTAGGACTCTCGATCTCTTCACTGCTTTCAGGAGCGATCAGGTGATGTTCGCCTCGCGACGCGCTTTTCTGTGCCTTGCCGCCACCGCCGTTGCGCTGCCAGTGCAGGCCGCCGACGGTCCCGCCGCCCAGTTGATCGAGCAGGCCGCCGACGAGGTGATCGCGCTGATCAAGAGCAGCAAGGGCCCCCAGCTCGAGGCCGGCATCCGCGGCGTGCTGCTCAAGTATTTCGACATCCCCTACATGGGGCAGGCAGCCCTCGCGACCCACTGGAACGCGACCACCCCCGAGCAGCGCGAACGCTTCCTGAAGGCGGTGATCAGTTCCGAAGCGCGCGCCTACACCTCGCGGTTCAGCCAATATAGTGGCCAGACGCTCAGCGTCGTCCGCGTCTCGCAACGCCCCAACGGCGTGTCCATTGTCGACAGCAAGCTCGGCCAGAGCAACGGCCAGCCGATCAACATCCAGTGGGAGGTCCGCGATACGGGCCAGGGCCTGCGCGTCACCGACGTGAAGATCGAGGGTGTGAGCATGGTCATGACCCACCGTTCGGACTTCAATTCCTACATCTCCAGCCACGGCGGCAAGGTCGAGCCGCTGATCGACGAGCTCGAGGTCAAGGCCAAGAACTGAGCGCATGAGGCGTCCTTATTCGTCGGAGAAAGAATATTCTCTGGCGGACGCGAATTGCAGATGTAACTTCCCGCAAGTAGACACGTTGACCGGAGGAGTTCTTCCGGCCTGAGGCGGTCGAAGGAGAGCGCCATGGATAGCGCAGTCGTCAAGAATCAGGCCGAACAGCGTTCGGTCGATCCGGTATGGAGGAAGGTCCGGGAAGCGGCCCAGCAGGCGGCTGCGTCCGAGCCCGTTCTGGCCGGCACCCTCCATGCCACCATCCTCAGCCAGTCGCGCTTCGAGGGCGCGCTCAGCTACCACCTCGCGCGCCTCGTCGGCACGACCGAGGTTCCGGCCGCGCTGATCCGCCAGACCTTCGACGAAGCGCTGAACGATGATCCTGCGATCGGCTATGCTGCCCGCGCCGACATCGTCGCCGTCGCCGACCGCGACCCGGCCTGCACCTCGCATCTCGACCCGTTGCTCTGGTTCAAGGGCTACCACGCCCTGCAGAACTATCGCGTCGCCCACTGGCTGTGGGTGCGCGGCCGCAAGAACCTGGCGCACTACCTGCAGAGCCGCGGCAGCGCGCTGTTCGGCCTCGACATCCATCCCGGCGCGGTGATCGGCAAGAGCATCTTCATCGATCACGGCACCGGCGTGGTGATCGGCGAGACCGCGGTCGTCGAGGACGGCGTGTCGATGCTGCACGGCGTGACCCTGGGCGGCACCGGCAAGGAGCGCGGCGACCGTCATCCGAAGGTGCGGCGCGGCGTGCTCCTGGGTGCCGGCGCAAAAGTACTTGGCAACATCGAAATAGGCGCCTGCGCCAAGATCGCCGCCGGCAGCGTGGTGCTCGAAGCAGTGCCCGCGGGCTGCACGGCGGCCGGCGTCCCGGCGCGCATCATCGGCTGCGTCGACGTCCCCGAGCCTGCGCTCGAGATGGACCAAAGGATCTGACGCCGTTGCACCGATTCCGCGGCCTCGCGTTCCACACCTGGACCGTCGATACCACCCCATTCGAAGGCGCCTTGTCGGCCGCCAAGGCCGCCGGCTTCGACGCGGTCGAGTTGCGCCGCGTCGACTTCGAGCGCTGCTTTGCGCGGGGCTTGTCGAACGCGGCCGTGCTCGACCTGGTTCGTGCGAGCGGTCTGCCGGTCAGCGCGATGGGTGTCGAATATGGCTGGGTCTTCTCGACCGGCACCGAGCGCGAGCGCCTGTTCGACGTGTTCCGTGAAGCCTGTGCGAACGCCGTCGCCCTGAACTGCGGGATGATGATGAGCGCGATCGGCCCCGGCGAAGCGTCGACCGACGAAGCGGTCACCAACATCCGCCGCGCCGGCGAGATCGCCGGCAGCTTCGGCCTGCGGCTCACCGTCGAATACCAGTACCAGCATCCGGCGGTGCGCAGCCTCGACATCCTGCGCGACCTGATCGCGCGCGCCGGCGCGAAGAACGTCGGCCTGCTGCTCGACGCCTATCATCTGCAGCGCGGCGGCCGGCCAGGCCGCGGCTTCGAAGAGGTGCCCGGCGCGGAAATCTTCTACGTCCAGTTCAGCGACGTGCCCGATGCGCCGCCGCCCAGCCTGCCGCCGGTCGACCGCCTGCCGCCCGGCAAGGGCGTGGTCGGCTGGACTGACCTGTTCCGCCTGCTCGCCGAGAAGGGCTACGACGGCTACCTGTCCTACGAAGCGCCCAACCCTGCGCACTGGCAGCAGCCGGCGGCCGACACTGCGAAGCAGGGCGCCGCTGCGACCCGCAGTGCGCTCGCGAAGGCTTTTCCCCAGTCCTAGGGATGCGCGGACCGGCGCCGGCCTCGGCGAGTTCGGCGAGCACCGCGTCGGGCAGCACGGCGGCCATCAAAGGAAGGGTCACCAGCGGCAGGCCCGTCGAGCCTGTGGGTGGCAATCGTGGCGCCTCTCGCCAGTCCATGTCCGGTTGGCAAGGCCACGACGAAGGGTTCGGCGATGATCCGTCGAGGCGAGGGTGCGCGCGGGGCCGGGCGTCGCGCTGCTGCTCGGTTGGCGGCTGCGCGAGGCCGCCGGGGCGCTCGGCGTCTTCTGCCTGTTGACCGCGCTGGTGTTCCACCACGACTTCAGCGACAAGGCCGAGCGTTCGCTGTTCTTCAAGGACCTCGCCCTCGCCGGTGGCCTGCTGGCGATGGCCGCTGCTGCCGAGCAGAGGCGCCTCGACAGTGCCGGGCCGATTCCCGGGTAGATTGCCTGTTGCACCACCATTACTGTCCTTCGGTCGGGCGCACCGAGGGAGGTCCTGATGGGAGGCGATATCGGCCTGGATCTGCGCAAGGCGGTGGAGCCGGATCGCGTCCATCGCAGCGTCTATTCCGATCCCGGAATTTTCGAGATCGAGATGGAGCGCCTCTTCCACAAGGTGTGGACCTACGTTGGGCACGAGAGCCAGGTGAAGAACGTCGGCGACTACTGGACGGTGCAGATCGGCCGCCAGCCGATGGTCATGGTCCGCCATTCCGACCGTTCGGTGCGCGTGCTCTATAACCGCTGCCCGCATCGCGGCGCGATGCTCTACGGCGACCGTTGCGGCAATGTCGGCAAGGGCATCATCTGCTCCTATCACGCTTGGCAGTTCGACACCGACGGACACTGCAGGGCGATCCCGCTCGACAAGGGCTATCGCGGCACGCGCCTCACGCCGGGTGACGACAACACCAACGTCAAGCCGGCGGCGCGCGTCGAGTCCTACCGCGGCTTCGTTTTCGCCAGCCTGGCGGCCGAAGGGCCGTCGCTGCTCGACTGGCTCGGGCCGGCGAAGATCGCCTTCGACGACATGTGCGACCGCGCCCCGGAGGGCGAGGTCGAGGTGGTGCCGACCTGCTTCCGCGTGATCCAGCAATCGAACTGGAAGATCTTCCTCGAGAACCAGCTCGACGCGCTGCACCCGGCGGTAACGCACGAATCGACCGGCCGCGCCGCCGGCGAGGTTGAGAAGGTGATCAAGAAGAAAGGCGGCACTGTGCCGCTCAGCTATCACTTCCTTTCCGCCTTCGCGACGCCGATCAACCTGTGGGATGGGTTCCAGACCATCGGCTATCCCCATGGCCATTGCATCCTCACCGGCTACATGGGGCTCCGGCCGCGCGATCCCGACACGCTGGCCTACGAGAAGGTGATGCGGAAGGCCTACGGCAAGAAGCGCATGGAGGAGATCCTCGGGGTCAACATCCACCACGTGCTGCTCTATCCCGGCCTCTCGGTGCAGTCGCCGCTGCAGCAGCTGCGCGCTGTGCGCCCGCTCGGCGTCGACAAGACGCTGACCGAGATCTGGCATTTCCGCCTCAAGGGCGCGCCCGAGGCGATCTACCGTCGTGCGCTGGGCTACTACAATCTGGTCAACTCGCCGTCGACGCTGGTCAATGCCGACGACCTGTGGAACTTCTGGAAGATCCACAAAGGCCTCGAATCGCAGGGCGGCGACTGGGTGAGCTTTCACCGCAATGCCGGCCAGGACCCCGAGGCTCACGGCGTGACGACCTCGGTCATCGGCACCTCCGAGCAGCCGATGCGCAACCAGTTCAAGGCCTGGGCCCAGTACATCAACGGGGCGAACTGATGGCCAGGAAAACCAGGTCGGCGCGCCAGAGCGTGGCCGACAGGAGTGCGGACGCCAAGGCGATCGCGGCGTCGAAACCAACCAACGGTCACGATGCGCTACGCGACGTCGAGCAGCTTCTCTACCGCCAGGCCGAATGCCTCGACGGCAAGCGCTGGCAGGATTTCATCGACCTGTTCGCCGATGACGGCACCTACTGGATGCCGGCAGCGCCCGAGCAGACCACAGGCGATGGCGTGCCGTCGATCTTCTGGGAAGACCGCGACCTGATGACCGTGCGGCTCAAGCGCCTCACCCACCCGCGCGCCTGGTCGCAGAAGACGGCGTGGGGCACCAATCACGTCGTCGGCAACGTGACGATCGAGAAGGAGGACGCCGCGAGCGGCGACATTGTCGCCCGCTCGCGCTTCCACATGATGGAGTTCCGCAACGACTCGAGCCGTCATTTCGCCGGCTCGTACGTTCATCACCTCGAGAAAACCAAGAGCGGCTATCGCATCAAGCTCCAGCGTGTCGACATGGTGAACGCGCAAGGGCTGTACGAGTACGTGCTGCAGGCCTGGGTGTGATCGCTTTTGCTGGGGCGCCCAAGATTCCAGAGAGACTGCCGCGCGACGGCTGATCGACCCAGAAGCCCCACCAGGTCGACGTGATAGGTCTCATCATCTGGAAGGCTGGCGTCGTGTAGCGACTGCGGTACGATGGATGCGCAACGCGCCAGGAGGCGGCAATGCTGGCTCGACTATGCGTTTGCGTCGCGGTGCTCAGTGTTCTCGGTGCAGCTCATTCCTTGGGTCAGGGGACCGAAAATACCGGCCCCACGATCGATCTCAACGTCATGCGGCTAAAGAGGGACGTTGATCGTCGGATAGCCAAGGGGCTAAGCGTTGATGAGCGACTGCGGTTGAACGCCGTAATGGCTGACCTGGCTATGAAGCCGACGGCCGATGTGTATTT
>DASXQC010000276.1:0-3902 GCA_036493235.1 Reyranella sp. | reverse complement strand
ACCCGCAGGACGACATGGTCGATCCGTTCGACATGGAAAGTCATGACGGCTAGCCTAGCTCAAAATCCACCCCGGAGGGAGAGACATGGCCCAGACAATCAATAAAGCGAAGGCGCGCCTCAAGAACGGCGAGCTGGCGATCGGCTGCGGCATCCGGCTGGTGCGCAACGTCGACATCATCAAGATCATGAAGTCGGCCGGCTTCGACTGGATGTTCATCGACTGCGAGCATGGCTCGACCTCGATCGAGACGGCGTGCGAATTGTCGGTTGCCGCCCAGGATTCCGGCGTCGCGCCGATCGTGCGCGTGCCCTACGGCCAGCTCACCATGGCGACCCGCGTGCTCGACGGCGGCGCGATGGGCATCGTGATCCCGCACGTCGACACGCCGGAGGAGGCGAAGGAGATCGCCGACAAGCTGCGTTACCCGCCGCGCGGCCACCGCTCGGTCGGCGGCGCCGATGCGCAGTTCGACTATGCCCCGCCGCCGCTCGGCGAGATGACCAAGGCGATCGACGAGCAGATGCTGCTCACGGTGATGATCGAGACGCCCAAGGCGGTCGAGAACGCCGAGGCGATCGCTGCCGTGCCAGGCATCGACTGCCTGCTGGTCGGCTCGAGCGACCTCTCCATGGAGCTCGGCATTCCGGGCGACCGCGGCCATCAGAAGATCCAGGACGCCGTCGACAAGGTCGTGGCCGCCTGCAAGAAGCATGGCAAGTGGCCCGGCATGGGCGGCGCCTACTCGGACGAGCTGCTGAAGCTCTACACCAGCAAGGGCATGAAGATGATCCTGTCCGGCAACGACATGCCCCTGATGATCGCCGCCACCAAGGCGCTCCAGGGCCGGGTCCGGGCGTTCCAGAAGTAAGGTCAATTCCTCTCCCGTCATGCGGGGGAGGCGGCCGAAGGCCGGAGGGAGAGAGCCGCAGTTCTGGTCTGGAAAGTTTCAGATCTGTAATTTCGGCGGATCGTCCTGTTGCCTTCCCCCTCCCTACCCTCCCCCGTGACGGGGAAGGAGGAAGAGGTCAGCGTTTTCCTTCGATCTCGATCTCGATCAGGTGCGGCTTGCCGGAGGCGAAGGCGGCCGACACCGCTTTCTGGATGTCATCGGCCTTTGTGACGTGGGTGCCGGCGATGCCCATGCCCTTGGCCAGGTCGACGAAGCCCAGGACGGGGCCGGTCAGGTCCATGTGGGCGTAGGGCTTGTTGCTCTTCACCTCGAAGCGCGCGCGGTAGGCGTCGATATTGTGCTTCAGCACGCGGTATTCGCGGTTGGCGAGGATCACGAACACGATCGGCAGGTCGTGATGCGCCGCCGTCCAGAGCGCCTGGATCGAGTACATCGACGAGCCGTCGCCTGACACGCAGAGGATCGGCTTCTTCGGCTGCGCCACCGCGACGCCGAGCGCGCCGGCCACGCCCTGGCCGATGCCGCCGCCGCGGCCACTGTAGTAGTCGCCCGGCCCCGTGAAGCTGAAGGTCTTGAACAGGTCGAGGTTGGCCGTGATGGTCTCGTCGACCACCACCACGTCCTTGGGCGCACCCGCCTTGATCTCGGCCATGCAGCGCGCCATCGACGTCGGCGTGCGCGACCACGCTTTCTCGACACGCGCCTTTTGTGCCGCGTCCTCGGCCTCGCGCTGCGCCTTCATCGCCTCATTGCGCTTGGCCGCGCCGTCGATCTTGGGCAGCGCCGCCTCCAGTGCCTCGAGCGCGGCGCCGACATCGGCCAGCACGCCGGCATCGACCGCAAAGTTGTAGGCCAGCCGCGGCGATCCCGCCTCGATCTGCAGCACCTTGCAGCCGGCCGGGAACGGCGCGCCCGGCGCGTACCAGACCTCCTCGAAGAACGGCCCGCCGATCAGCAGCACGAGGTCGTTGTTCGCGAACTGCCTGGCCACGCCTGGCGCATCGAAGGCGAGCGTGCCGCGATAGGCGGCGTGATCGGTCGGGAAGGCATTCTGCCCGCGCAGCCCCTCGAACCAGACCACGGCGCCGAGCTTGTCGACCAGCTTGATCAGCGTCTTGTCGGCGCCGGCGCGGGCCACATCGTCGCCGGCCACGATCGCCGGGCTCTTGGCCGCCGCCAGCAGCTTCGCCATCGCCTCGATGCCGGCCGGTTCGGGGCGGCTCTTCTCGAACAGGGTCGCGGGCCTCGCCGGCGCGATGTCGGTCTCCTGCTCCATCACGTTGATCGGCAGCGCCACGAACACCGGGCCGGCCGGCGCCTCGTTGGCGATCTTGAAGGCGCGTTGCAGGATCGGGCCAAGCTCGTCGGCGCTCTCGACCTGCACGCTCCACTTGGTCACGGGGGCTGCGATCGCCGCGAGGTCATGACCGAGCACGGGATCGCGCAGCCGCATGCGCGTATCCTGCTGGCCGGCCGTCACCACCATCGGCGAACTGTTCTTGAGCGCGCCGTAGATCATGCCGATCGCGTTGCCGAGGCCGGGCGCCACGTGCAGGTTCACGAACGCCGTCTTGCCGCTTGCCTGGGCATAGAAGTTGGCCGCGCCGACCGCGACGCCTTCGTGCAGGTGCACGACATACTGCAGGTTGGGATAATCGAGCAGCGAATCGAGCAATGGGCTCTCGGTCGTGCCGGGGTTGCCGAAGATGCGCTCGACGCCGTGATTGACGAGGGTCTGCATCAGGACCTGGCGACCGCGCATGGCATTTTCTCCCGAGGTTTCGCCCTGCTAGAAGCACGGCATGGCCGATCTTGTCGAGGATGCAACGGGTCTGGAGGCTGCGGAGCGGATCGCGCGGCACGATCTCGCCCGGCTGAACTATCCAACCGCCAACTGGGTGCTCGAGCGGCTCGGCCCGGACGGCAAGCCCGTACTCGACGTGCTGGTGGTCGGCGCCGGCATGTGCGGGCAGACTGCAGGCTGGAATTTTCTGCGCGAGGGCATCCGCAACATCCGTGTGATCGAGCGCAATGGCCATCGCCGCGAAGGCCCATGGAACACCACCGCTCGCATGCCGATTCTGCGCTCACCCAAGCATTTGACGGGGCCCGATCTCGGCGTGCCGTCCCTCACCTTCCGTGCCTGGTACGAAGCGCAGCATGGACGCGACGGCTGGGAGCAGCTCTACAAGGTGAAGCGGCTCGACTGGCTCGATTACCTGCTGTGGGCTCGCAAGGTCGTCGACCTGCCGGTCGAGAACGGAGTCGCGCTCGAGAGCGTCGAGCCTGCCGGCACCTTCCTGAAGGCAACGCTGTCGACTGGCGAGCGACTCCACGTGCGCAAGCTCGTGCTCGCTAACGGCCGCGACGGCGCCGGCGGCTTCAAATGGCCGCGCTTTCCCTCGTTCGATCCCGACAGCCCGAAGCGCGCCGGCAAGATCTTCCATACGCTCGAAGAGATCGACTTCAGTAAATTCGTCGGCAAGCGCATCGGCGTGCTGGGCGTGCTCGCCACGGCGATCGACAACACCGCGACCGCGCTCGAAGCCGGCGCGCGCGAGGCGATCTGCTACGCCCGCCGCCCGCACCTGCCGCAGGTCAACAAGTCGAAGGGCGCGTCGTTCCCCGGCTTCCAGCGCGGCCAGGGCATGCTCGACGACGAGTGGCGCTGGAAGATCTACACCTACATGCTGTCGGCCGGCTCGCCGCCGCCGCACGAATCGGTGCTGCGCGTACAAAGGCTGCCGGGCTTCTCCTTCCGCTTCGCCGAGCCGTGGCTCGACGTGATCGTCGACGACGATGGCGTCACGGTGAAGACGACCAAAGGCACCGAGCGCTTCGACGTGGTGATGATGGGCACCGGCTTCGACGTCGACATGGGCCGCCGGCCCGAGCTCGCGGCCTTCTCCGGAAACATCAAGACATGGCGCGACACGCGCTCGCCCGATGAAGCGAAGGCCAACGCCGAGGCCGCGCTCTATCCCTATCT
>DASXQC010000275.1:0-5246 GCA_036493235.1 Reyranella sp. | reverse complement strand
GAAGAAGGCGTAGCCCGCCACCACGGCGCCGGCTTCGGTGGCGGTGAACACGCCCATCACGAAGCCGACCAGGATGACGATCGGGATCACCAGCGGCACCGCCGCGCGCCGCCCGGTGGTGGCGATCAGCTGGAAGCTCGGTTTGGTGTCGACCGGCCAGTCGTACTTGCGGGCGCGCAGCCAGACCAGGACCATCAGGCAGATCATGATGGTCGCGGCCGGCACGAACCCCGCGAGGAACAGCGCGACCGCCGAGGTGTTGGTGACCTGGGCGATCACGATCATGAAGATGGCCGGCGGCACCAGCATGCCCATCGCGGTGCCGGCGGCGATCAGCGAGGCGGAGTCCTCGCGCTTGTAGCCGGCCTTGGTGAGGGGCGGCATCAGCGTCGAGCCGAGGGCGGAGACCTCGGCCATCTTGGAACCGCAGATGTCGGAGAAGAAGTAGGCGACCACGATCACCGACATGCCGAGCCCGCCCTTGACCCAGCCAACCAGCGCGCGGGCGAAGTCGACCAGGGCGTGGCTCATGCCGCATTTCTCCATCAGGCCGCCGGCGAAGACGAAGGCGGGGATGGCGAGCAGCACCCAGCTTTGCGAGCCCGACACCAGGCTCGAGGAGAAGACCTGCATGTCGTAGCCACCGATGAACAGGCCAGCCATGGCGGAGACGCCCAGCGCGAACACGATGGGCATCGAAAACAGGATCAGGACGATGAAGATGGCGGCGACGAGGAGCAAAAGCATCGTCAGTGCGCACCATCAGGGGAGGATTGCGGAGGAGGCGGGTTCACGATCATCGACAGCGCATAGACCACCAGCAGCGCGCCGCCGACCGCGCACGAGGCGTAGAGCACCGACAGCGGGATCGACAGGCCGGGGGTCACCAGCGTGTGGTTGAGGATGCAGAGCTTCACGCCGTACCAGCTCGCCACGGCGCCCATCACCGCGACCAGCGCGTAGTGGACGCGGTCGACGATCGCCTGGCTTGCTGGGGCGAAGCGCAGCACGTGCAGGGTGAAGTGAGTGCGCTCGCGCACGCCGATCGCCGCGCCGACAAGGGTGAGCCACGCGAGCAGCATCTCGCCCACCTCCTCGACCCAGGTGAAGGGGATGGAATCCATGTCCAGCCAGTCCGTCACCGGGATCATGACGTAGCGCAGGAACACGCCGATCAGCAGGTTGATGATCGCCGCGGTCAACAGGAGGGCGACGACGATCTTGGGGATCGCCGCGATGAAGCGCGCCACCGTCCTCCTACGCCTTCACGCTTTCGACCTGCTCCCACAGGCCGCTGAACTGCGACTTGTAGGCCGGCCAGATCTTGGCTTGCGCCACCTTGCGGAAGTCCTCGACGTTGGCGCCCATCACCGTCATGCCCTTGGGTTCGAGCGCCTTCTTGGCGGCTTCGAGATTGTCGACCGATTCGGTGAGCTGGCGGATCTTGTCCTGCGCCTCGCGGCTGGTGTCGAGCATCAGCTTCTTGTGCGCCGGGCTGAGGCCCTCCCAGGTCGCGAGGTTCATGGTGTTGAGCGTCGGCCCGTAGTTGTGGAAGGTCATCGAGCAGTGCTTCGAGACCTCGTAGATCTTGAGCGCGACCTGGTTGACGATCGGCAGGTCGCCGCCGTCGATCACGCCCGACTTGGCGGCCGAGATCACCTCGCCCCACGCCATCGGCACGGCGTTGCCGCCGAGGCCGTTGATGGTGTCGGCGAACACCTTGCCCTGCTGCACGCGGACCTTCAGGCCGCGCAGGTCCTTCGGCTCGACGATCTGCTTCTTGGCCATCCAGAAATGCCGGAAGCCGTAATCGAAAAAGCACATCACCTTGAGCTTGTACTTGTCCTGGAACGTCTTATCGAGCGCATCGCCGATCGCGCCGTTGAACATCTTGTAGGCGTGGGCGTAGCTTTGAACGAGGTACGGCACCAGGAACACGCCCATTTCCGGAAACACCGTGGCGGCGGCGCCGGCCGGGTCGCCCATCTGGATGTTGCCCGACTTCACGGCGTTCATGATCTCGAGCTCCTTGCTGAGCAAGGTGCCGCCGAAGAACTGCATGTCGAGCTCGCCGTTCGAGCGCTTGCGCACCTCCTCGGCCTGCCAGGCAAAGCCGACCGCGCCCGACTCGGGCGGCGGCACGATGTGCGCCATCACGAGCTTCTTGGTCTCGGCGCGGGCGAAGGTCGGCGCCATGCCGCTGGCGATGATGCCGGCCAGGCCGCCCTTCACGAGCGTGCGGCGCCGCAAGGGCAGGTTTCGGCTGCTGATTTTCATGATCGTCTTCGTCATGGCGTGCCCTCCCAGGCGGATTTCTTATGAAAATCCTATACCGCCTGCACAAAGGCGCGCAAAGCTTTACGGCCGATAACGAAGGAGCGCGCAGCCGAACCCTGCGAAGATCATGCCGCTCAAGCGATTAATTCGCCTCTGCCACGTCGCTTGCACGAGATAACGCGCCAATCCGCGCGCGCTCGAGGCGACTGTGACATAGGCGCACGCCTCGATCGCGAGGAACGTCGCGACCAGCAGCGCGAATTGCGGAATCCACGGCGCACTCTGCGCGATGAACTGCGGGAAGAAGGCGGCTGCGAACACCAGCAGCTTGGGATTGCTGATGCCGACCAAAAAGCCGCCGCGAAAATGCGACCAGCGGCTCAACGTTTCGCGCGGTGAGGCCTTTGCCGGCGCGAGGTCAGCGACCGGCGCGCGCCAGGCCTGGATGCCCAGGAAGATGAGATAGGCGGCGCCCGCATACTTCAGCGCCTCGAACGCTGTCGGCACAGCGAGCATGAAGGCGCTGACGCCGGCCACCGACGCGGTCAGCGTCAAGGCGAGCGCCAACAGGCAGCCCGTCATCGCCAGCATCGCCGGGCCGAAGCCGAAGCGGATGCTGCGCGTGGTGACGTAGAAGATGTTCGGCCCGGGCGTCGCCGAGATCAGCAGGACCGCGGCGAGGTAGAGCCCGTAGGTGTGGAGGGTCATGCTTAAGATTAAAGGTCCCTCGCTACGCTCGGGATGACAATCTTCCTGTCGTCGGCGTGGTGCGTCGCCACACCAATAGTGTCATCCCGAGCGTAGCGAGGGACCTTTCCTCATTACTGCGCCGCCATTGCCAGGTTGTGGCCGCCGCGCGACGCGTTGAAGCGGTCGAGCACCTGGCCGGGCCCCTTGGCGTGCTTCACGTAGTTCTTGCCGTCGAAGGTCATGACGCCGTTGCAGAACACGCCGTGCACGCCGGTCGGCCGGCGGATGGTGCGGCGGCCGCCGCCCGGCAGGTCGGCCACGCGCTCGGCCGGCGAGACGCCGACGCTCGACGGATCGAACAGCAACAAGTCGGCCTGTGCACCCAGCGCGATGCGGCCGCGATTCTGGATTCCGTACAGATCGGCCGGATGCGAGGTGAGGCGGCGTACGCCCTCGACGATGTCGAAGTCGCCGCGCTCGCGCACCCAGCGCGCCAGGAAATGCAAGCCGAAGCCCGCGTCGCACATATAGATGAGGTGCGCGCCCGCGTCGCTGAGCGCGACCACGCCCGCCTCGTGCTTCAGAAGCCGCGCCACGCCGTCGTCGCCGACATTGAGGAAGCGGCCGAGGAACGCCGTCTCGAGATCCTCGTCGAGCGCCAGGTCGAGCATGATGTCGAGCGGATCGCGATGCTCGGCCGCGGCGATCTCGTTCAGGTAGCGGTTGGTATACTTGGCGTTTGAAGGCTTGTGCGTCACCGCGACCATCACGCGGTCCCAGTTGCCCTGGAAGATCATGCCCGGCCGCGCAGTCTTGGCGTCCGCGCGGAACCTGGCGCGCCACGAGCTGTCGCGGAACACCTCTTTGAGTTGCTCGGGCGCGTAGGCCTTGATCGGATCAAACGCCGAATGGCTGTAGAACGGATAGGCGTTCGCCATCGTGAAATCGAACGACAGCGGCTGGCAGGGCATCTGGATGTAGAGCCCGTTGCCGCGGCGGATTGCGGCGGCACAGTCCTCGAAGATCTTGATCGCTCTGTCGGGCGCCTGCTCGTTGTACATGGCGACGCCCGTGCCCTGGAAGAATGGCCGGCCGTGCTTGGCTGCCATCGGCTCCAGCTCCTGCGGCGTCTTCACGCCCGAGGCGATGGCGATCACGCCCCGCCCGCGCGGGCCCATCGCGCCGACCAGCGCGTCGAGCTCCTCCATCGGCGCAATGGTCGACGGCATCGGCACGCCGCCATAGCCCGAATGGTTGAGCGAGTAGGAGGCACCGAGCCCGATCGCGCCGTTGGCCATGGCGTCGGCCACCATCGCCTTCATCCTGGTGAGCTCTTCGGGCGTCGCGTCCTTGCGCTGCGACGCCGCCTCGCCCATCACCGCGGTGCGGATGGTCGAATGGCCGGCCAGCACCGCAACGTTGGCGTAGGGCGCGCGCCGGCGCAGCATCGCCATGTAGTCCTTGAAGCTCTCGAAATCCCACTTGATGCCGGTGCGCAGCGCATCGAGGTCCATGCCCTCGACCACCGAGAGATTGCGGATGACGAGGTCGCGGCCCTCTTCCGACAGCGCGGGCACGATGCCGAAGCCGCAATTACCCATCACCGCCGTGGTGACGCCGAGCGACGGCGAGGGCGAGAGCGTGGCATCCCACGTCACCTGCGCGTCGTAGTGCGTGTGCACGTCGATGATGCCTGGCGAGAGCGTCAGCCCGCCGGCGTCGATCGTCTTCGCGCCGTCGCCCTTGATGTTGCCGATGTCGGCGATCTTGCCGTCCTTCACCGCGACGTCGGCGCGGATCGGATCGTTGCCCAGCCCGTCGACGACGGTGGCGCCCCGGATGACAAGGTCGGTCATGATTTACCTCTTGCGGCTGAGCGCGCCGTAGGCGGCGAGCGCTGCGTGGTTGACGAGATCCGACACGGTTGCGCCCATCTGGACGATCTGCACCGGCTGGGCGAGGCCGTCGATCACCGGCCCGATCACGGTGACGCCGCCCAGGCTCTGCATCAGGCGCGACGAGATGTGCGCCGAGTGAAGTCCCGGCATCACCAGCACGTTGGCTGGACCGGTCAGGCGCGTGAACGGATAGGTCGACTTCAGCAGCTTGTAGTCGAGCGCCATGTCGGCCTGCATCTCGCCGTCGTACTCGAAGTCGACCTTCTCGGTGTCGAGCAGGCGGATTGCCTTGCGGATGCGGTCGATGCGCTCGATTTCGCGGCTGCCGAAATTGGAGAACGAGGCGAAGGCAACCCGCGGATCGTGGCCCATGGTGCGCGC